>CAXBNH010000145.1:0-7204 GCA_963976905.1 uncultured Algibacter sp. | reverse complement strand
CCGAACACATTCAAATCACGTCGTAACGCTTCAATTTCATGGCGTCTGCCTGATTTTTCCAACACGAAAAACTCTTTATTAACGGTAACGATTCTTGTATCACTTTCTTTAATGATATTCTGGATTTGAGGTTCATCAAAAAGCAGATTCGACCTGATCTTGAACATACAAGATTCCGTATAAATGGTTTCATCATCTGTATGGTAATAAGCACGAATCACTTCTACTTGCTTTTCAAATTGACCTACAATTTTTTTAGCTTGGGTTTCGGTCATCTCCACCACAATCACAAATCGGTTAACACCTTCAATTTCAGATTGAGAAGTCGTTAAACTTTCAATATTGATGTGTCTTCTTTGAAAAATTGCTGAAATACGATTTAGCAAACCGATATTGTTTTCGGTATAAATTGAAATCGTAAATGTTTTTATGTTTTCGTTCATTTTAGCTTAATCTTATATCTGAAACAGAAGCTCCCGATGGCACCATTGGGAACACATTATCTTCTTTTTCTACACAAACCTCAAGGAAATAAGCTTCTTTTGAAGCCATCATTTCTTTTACGGCCTCGGCCAACTCTTCTCGTTTGACCACTTTTCTAGCCTTGAGATAATAGCCTTCTGCAATGGCTACAAAATTTGGATTGGTCATTTCGGTTGACGCATAACGTTTATCAAAAAACAACTGCTGCCATTGGCGTACCATCCCTAAAAATTCATTGTTCAAAACTACAATTTTTACAGCAGCTTTTTGCTGAAAAATAGTGCCCAATTCTTGAATGTTCATTTGAAAACCTCCATCACCAATTATAGCTACTACTTCACGGTCTGGTGCTGCCATTTTTGCTCCAATGGCTGCTGGCAACGCAAAACCCATAGTGCCCAAACCACCGGAAGTAATATTACTTTTTGTGGTGGTAAACTCAGCATACCTACAAGCGATCATTTGGTGTTGCCCTACATCTGAAACGATAGCGGCATCGCCGTTACTTTGTGTATTGATTTCTTTGATGACCTCTCCCATAGTCAAACCTTCTTTAACTGGGGCAATGTCATCTTTTATGACTTTTTCAAACTCTATGGCATACAAATCCTTAAACTCTTGATGCCAATTGGTATGTTCATTTTTACTTAATAGCGGCAACAATCCTGCTAAACTTGCTTTTGAATCGCCTAAAACAGCTACGTCTGCATTTACATTTTTATTGATTTCGGCAGGATCAATATCAAAATGGATGACTTTTGCCTGTTTTGCATAGGTTCTTAAATCACCAGTAACACGATCGTCAAAACGCATGCCTATAGCAATAAGCACATCACACGCATTGGTCAACATGTTAGGTGCATAATTACCATGCATTCCTACCATCCCAACATTTAAAGGATGTGACGTAGGCATGGCTGAAGCCCCTAAAATAGTCCAAGCCGCAGGAATCCCCGTTTTTTCAACCATGGCTTTCAATTCGTTTTCTGCTTGCCCTAGAATAACGCCTTGTCCCCAAACAATCATCGGTTTTTTTGCGTTATTGATTAAATCTGCTGCTGCTGCTAGCGCTTCTGGATTCACTTTAGGTACAGGAATATAACTTCTTACACCAGTGCATGGTTTATATTCAAAATCCAACTCGCTAATTTGAGCATCTTTTGTGATATCAATCAATACAGGGCCTGGACGACCACTTTTTGCAATATAAAATGCTTTGGCAATGGTTTCAGGAATTTGGGATGCCTTGGTAATTTGACAATTCCATTTGGTCACTGGTGTAGAAATACCTACAATATCCGTTTCTTGAAACGCATCACTCCCCAATAAATGTGAAGCTACTTGGCCCGTAATGCATACCATAGGCGTTGAGTCTATCTGCGCATCAGCAATGCCTGTTACCAAATTGGTGGCTCCCGGCCCAGAAGTTGCCATAGCTACCCCTACCCGTCCAGAAATACGTGCATAACCCTGTGCGGCATGTGCTGCACCTTGTTCATGACGGGTAAGCACATGATGGATTCTATCTTGATATTTGAATAATTCATCGTAAACAGGCATAATAGCACCTCCGGGATACCCGTATAGAATATCAACCCCTTCGGCTATTAAGCATCTGATAACGGCCTCGGCACCCGTAATACGTTCTGTTTTATTTGCCACTTCTTTGGTTTTGGTTATGGTTTGTGTATTGTTCATAATTCCCATTTTTAATTCATGAGATTCCCTTTTTCAGTTCGACTTACTTCGACTACGCTCAGCACAAATCGCTTACTGGCCACAAGGGAATGATAAAATAATTATTTTTTAAATTCCCGAATTCACGGGAATGACAAAAACGACCTAAAATGCATCGGTCACACAGCCTTTTGAAGCCGATGCTACTGATCTTGCATATTTATATAATATACCTTTTTTGTGTTTTAACTCAGGCTGAACCCATTGCGCTTTTCTTTCGTCCAATTCATCATCTGAAAGTAGCACATTGATCGTATTATCTTCTGCGCTGATTCTAATGCGATCGCCTGTTTTTAACAATCCGATAGTTCCACCATCTTGAGCTTCTGGTGTCATGTGACCCACTACAAAACCGTGTGTTCCTCCAGAAAAACGCCCGTCTGTAATTAACGCTACCGATTTCCCTAAACCAGCACCCATAATAAGCGAAGTTGGTTTTAGCATTTCCGGCATGCCCGGACCGCCTTTTGGTCCTACATATCGAATGACGACCACATCGCCTTTTTCTACTTCTCCATTTGAAATACCTGTATTTGCAGCTTGTTCACCATCATAAACAACGGCTTTACCTTCAAACACCAACCCTTCTTTTCCTGATATTTTTGCAACAGCACCTTCTTGCGCTAGGTTACCGTATAATATTTGAAGGTTTTCTGAAGATTTTAAGGCTTTATCTACTGGATAAATCACATCTTGGTCTTCAAATTCCACGGGTTCTATATCGGCTAAATTTTCTGCCAAGGTTTTGCCTGTAACAGTCATACAATCGCCATGTAAATACCCTTTATCTAATAAATATCTCATAATTGCAGGTGTTCCACCAACACCATGCACATCTTCCATTAAATATTTTCCACTAGGTTTTAAATCGGCTATTAAAGGTGTTCTATCGCTAACACCGCATTTGTTGAACCCGCCAAAGCATTTACCAAAGTAATGGCGTTTTCAATGGATTTTTTAGTAATGATATCCAACGGCTTCAAATCTAATTCCAACAAATTTTTAATAGCGATGGCTGTTCTTTCGCTTTCTGATAATTTATTTGGGTTTTCAGCAGGGATGGATGAGTTATATGGCAAGGCAAACCCCATACATTCTATAGCCGAAGCCATGGTATTTGCGGTGTACATACCACCACATGCACCTGCTCCTGGAATAGCACTTTTTATAATTTCCATGTATTCTTCATCATCAATTTCACCTGCCACTTTTTGTCCTAAAGCTTCAAAAGCCGAAACAATATTTAACTTTCTGCCTTTATATTTTCCAGATGCAATACTACCGCCATACATCATAATAGATGGACGATTTAAACGCAACATCGCCATAACCGCACCTGGCATGTTTTTGTCGCAACCAACCACAGAAATTAGCGCATCATAACTTTGCGCATTCATAACCGTTTCAATGGAATCTGCAATAATATCACGAGAAGCTAAAGAATAATTCATACCAGAGGTTCCCATTGAAATACCATCACTAACGCCAATAGTATTGAATCCTAAACCTACTAAACCTGCAATTTTACATTCAATTTTCACTTCAGCAGCCAAACCATTCAAATGCATGTTGCACGGATTACCATCGAACCCCGTACTAGCAATGCCTACTTGGGCTTTTTTCATATCTTCATCTTTTAACCCTACAGCGTACAACATGGCTTGTGAAGCAGGTTGCGATACATCTTGGGTTAATCTCCTACTGTATTTATTAAGTTCTTTCATATTTATTGCAAATAATTATAGACTATATGTGATTATTGTTTATTATTCTGAATAATTTCCTTTTTCTTTTGAAGAATCAAGAAATTATATGCGAAATTAAATTTTTAGACTTTTTAGTGAACTTTCAATTACTTTCATTGGTTAAATCCATCATCCTAAATAACACATTAAACAACTGAAAACAAGATGTTTAAATCACTATTTTTATGATGCCCAATATTTGAAAATATTTAAACAAAAAAGCTTTCCTTTTAGAGAAAACCCATAAACTTGATTTATTATCTATTTTATTATTCTTGTTTTTATAACAAAAACGCCATCTCATCAATAGAAACCGTCTTTAAAATCAGGTTCAAATTTATTTGGGCAAAGATAATTTTATTTACCTTTGTTTAGTGTACTTTACTATTATATTTCGCTAAAACGATAGTTGTACACTTCAACAATCACGCTATTATCATCTTAAAATCTCTCAAAAATGCTCTCAAAATTTATTTGTTTTTTCCAGAACTCAAAAGTCTCATTAATCTCATTAATCAGTCTTTGCTTTATTCTATGTCATTCAAATGGCTTTTCACAAGATTGCCCTTCTTTTGACCCCGAAAACTCTAGCGGCCTCTATTTTCTTGGTTTTGATTATGGAAGCACCTCCAAAACCTATGCTGATTTTCCGGCAACTATTGTAATAAACGGCATCACTTACAGTAAAAACACCACTAATTACGGCACTATTTTTTCTTATATTTCACCATCTCCAGACCCTACTGGTTCCGTGGATATCAATGATTTTTCTATCGATTTTGGTTTTGGAGGTACATGCCATTATATTGGCAAAGTTTTGCCTGTACCAGATGTTGAATTGAAATTAAAAAACATCAAACTATCCCCAAATCCAATTAAAAGCACAGAGTTGTTGTTGATTTCAAACCCTGATAATGTGACAACATCTGTCATTATTTATGACCTAACAGGAAAAACAATATCCAATATCCCTAATTCCAAAACGCAAGATTTAGAAATTGACATCTCCACATTCAAACAAGGGCTTTACTTGGTAAAACTGGAAAGCACAAAAGGTACTGTTGTAAAAAAAATCATTGTCAAATAAATGTGTTAAAACATACCCCTAAACATTTGTCACTTAATTTTTTTTTTTACTTTTGCGGCTACAAATAACAGAGGAAAGATTTGACTGATTGCAACCTCTTTCTGATATTTTTTAGAATTGAAAGATTCTGAAATAAATTCAGAATATAAAAATGCTAAAGGCAGTGCAAACTCCCTGAGACGTTATCGTCAAATCTTCTATTTAAATATAATGACATGGCTTATTTATTTACATCAGAAAGTGTTTCTGAAGGACACCCTGATAAAGTAGCAGACCAGATTAGTGATGCTTTAATAGATAATTTTTTAGCATTTGATAAAGACTCCAAAGTAGCTTGTGAAACCCTTGTAACCACAGGGCAAGTGTTTTTGGCGGGCGAAGTAAAATCCAATACCTATTTGGATGTACAAAAAATAGCTAGGGATACCATCAACAACATTGGATACGTTAAAGGCGAATATATGTTCGATGGCAATTCATGTGGCGTACTTTCTGCCATTCACGAACAGTCTGATGATATCAACAGAGGTGTTGACAGGGCCAGCAAAGAGCAACAAGGCGCTGGCGACCAAGGGATGATGTTTGGTTATGCCACACGTGAAACCGAAAATTTTATGCCTTTGGCATTAGATTTATCGCACCGCTTGTTACTTGAATTGGCTGCATTGCGCAGAGAAAACAAAGACATTACCTATTTACGCCCAGATTCCAAAAGCCAAGTAACCATTGAATATAGTGATGATAATATTCCGCAACGCATTGATGCCATTGTGGTTTCCACACAGCACGATGATTTTGATGAAGATGATGCCATGCTTGCCAAAATAAGAAAAGATATTGTTGAAATCTTAATTCCAAGAGTGGTCGCTAAATTACCGGAAAGCATTAAAGTGCTATTCAATAATGATATTAAGTACCACATCAATCCCACAGGTAAATTTGTGATTGGTGGTCCACACGGCGACACGGGATTAACCGGACGGAAAATTATTGTAGATACTTACGGCGGTAAAGGCGCCCATGGTGGTGGCGCATTTTCTGGAAAAGACCCTAGTAAAGTAGATAGAAGTGCGGCCTATGCCACCAGACATATTGCAAAAAATTTAGTAGCCGCTGGTGTTGCAGATGAAATTTTAGTACAAGTAAGCTATGCCATTGGCGTGGTGGAACCTATGGGGATTTTTATTGACACCTATGGTACTTGTCCGTTTAATATGACCGATGGTGAAATTGCAGCAAAAGTTTCTGAGATTTTTGATATGCGCCCATTTGCTATTGAAGAGCGTTTAAAATTACGCTCACCTATGTACAGCGAAACAGCTGCTTACGGACATATGGGCCGTAAAAACGAAACCGTTACTAAAACCTATTCGCAACCAGATGGCAAAACCATTACACTTGATGTAGAATTGTTTACTTGGGAAAAATTAGATTATGTTGATAAGATAAAATCCGTTTTTGGATTGTAAACCGAAACATGTAATCATTAATAAGAAAGACCGTCTGATAGATGGTCTTTTTGCTTTTTATAACATTATAAATAATCCTTAAATAGAAGGCGTTTTATCCAACCTATTGTCTGATGCAATAGTTGTTGATGTGTCCTGCTTGTAAATTGTTTTTACAATGTCGTATAAATCAGGTATGACTGTTTGGGCCAGTCTAGAATTGCTATTCAAAAGCACGCATATCCCTAAATCGGCCTCGGGGTATAGAGCAATTTCATTTCTATAACTATTAACACTCCCACCATGGTGCCATATGGTTTTTTCTTCATGGGTATCATTATCCATAAATTTATGAATCCGCCATCCAAGGCCATAGTAAGACGCTAAATGCCCTGGCCAATGCTGGTAATATTTACTTTCCCCTTTAATTTCAACAAATGGATGAAAGACTTCAGATATAGCAGCTTTATTCATGATATCAGGATTATGCCCTAAAAGGAAACACATCCATTTACCCATATCACCAGCGCTTGAACTGATACCCCCTGCCGCTATCGCATTATAGTATTTGTTTGACAGGCTTAACATTTTCCAACCATTTCGATTGTGTAAATAAGGCATAGCAATATTATCAGTATGCAGAAGCGTTTCATAATCCATAGAGGTATGGCACATGCCAAGAGGCTCAAATAATCTATGGCTTA
>CAXBNH010000144.1:0-7240 GCA_963976905.1 uncultured Algibacter sp. | reverse complement strand
GTGGCAATGGCAGGATTGGGGATTCCCAATCGGGTATTGGTGGTATTGTGTATGCTGATAAAAATGGCTATCATTCCCAAAAAGGGGCGTATGCTACGTATGCGCACCATTTAATGTTTTCAAGAAGTGAAGTGGATTTGAATATGCTGTCTTTTGGTTTAAGTGCCGGATTTATCCAGTATCAATTGGATGAAACGACGTTTCCGTTAGATGGATTTGACCCAGAAATTGCCGGAGTAGTTCAAAGTGCCACAAACTTCAACATCGATTTTGGGTTTTCATACCAGTATTTAGATTATTATGCACACGCTACAGTTAAGAACGTTCTAGAAAATTCTGGAGTTAATAACGATATTCAGATAACCAGTAATTTAAGACGCTATTTGGTGTCTGTTGGTGGGGTTTTTGGTGCACAGGGAAGTGATTTTAGTTACGAGCCTTCTGTGATGTTCCAATACAAAGATGGTACTAAAGAATCGTCTGTGGATATTAATGCCAAAGTTTATAAAAGTATGGATTTTGGTAATGTGTGGGCGGGACTTTCTTATAGAACCAGTTTGGAAGGCGCGCAATTTAGAGACATTAATAATAACACGATCAGTAGTCAGAAATTACAATTGATTACCCCTATTTTAGGAATTGATTACAAAGATTTTATGTTTGCGTATAATTATACGTACCAGTCCAATACCGTACGGTTTTCTAGCGGAGGATTCCATCAATTAACGTTGGGCTTTAACTTCAATTGCAGAAGAGAGCGTTACGATTGTAAATGCCCTGCGGTAAATTAAATTCGTCATTGCGAGGAGGTACGACGTGGCAATCTGTCAAATGTTTACTAAATCATCAATTTAAAAATCTAATTTTAAACCGTAAAGATTCAATTTGTGAGATTACTTCAGTCATACTTCCTTCGTAATGACGGGTATTTTACTCCCAAGAATAATTTTTCTTTTTAGCTTGTGTTTTAATGGCTTTGGTCATGGCGTTTTCCAGTCCGTTTTCATTCGGTGTGTTTTGTTCTGAAACATAAACTTTACGTTTCGCGTTCAATTCTTGAATTTCATTTTGAATGGTTTCACGCTCTTTTCTTTTAGAATCGATATATGTTTTGATTTCTGCGGCCGATTTTCCTTGTAATTCCTCTGGCAAGGCATCTTCTTTCAATTCTGTAATAACAACTTCATCCAAGGCTTCGGCATCCACCAAATCCCAGCTTTCATTTTTATATAAATGCGAACTTTTGCTCACGGTTCTGCTCACGGCATTGGCTTTGCTGTAACTTCCTGCGTTGGAATCTTGCTCCGCTTGCATGGTGCTTTTATTCCTTCCTTTTTGTCCGTAGGCGATGTATGTTTTGTTCAGTTTGGCATTTAACAATAAAATGGCATCATCGTAAGGCGAGGCAATATGCACGGTTTCGTGGTTGTGGTTAATCGCCATATAATCGCCGTGGGTTAGGGTAGCGCCGTCTTTCCAATAACTTGAAATGCCTTGGTTATAATCGCCACAAAAAATGGTGTTAATGGTCACGTCTTTTTCCTTGGCGTTTACAGAAGCGTCTTTATAATTGACTTTGCCTTGTGTAAAAGGTTCGTTTCCAGCAATAAAAATGAGTTTTAAATCATCTTGATTGTTGCCCCAATTGAGTTGGTTTAATGAGGTTTGAATCACTTGTCCGCAATATTCATTACCGCCGTTAGTGGTCAATGAAAACAGCTCTTTGGAAATCTCGTCTAAATCATCGCTAAAAGCCAGAACTTGCCTAATATAACCTTCACGACTGTTCAATCCATCATTACCATATTCATACAAAGCAATTTGCAGATTAGGTTTGGAATCATCGCATTTAGCATACGAGAGTTCGTTGACAATGTCCCAAAGTTGCGCTTTTGCTTGGTCTATAAGGCCGTCCATGCTATTGCTGGTATCCAATAATAAAGCCACTTTAATATATTGTTTGTTTGGATTGTGTTTTTTATTATTGGCATGACTGGCCATAAAACCAATAAGCACGATTCCTAAAAGGAGTGTTTTGAGTTGTGTTTTCATAGTATGTTTTTTTAAATTAATATGAATTTTGCTAGTACTGTAGCTGTAATGATTATTTTCTTAAAGTTCAAATCTTGGATTTTTTCGAAACTAGATTTTTCAGAGTAATTTGTACTGGCACCTCTTATCATGATTCCATTTACATTACCAGATAACCCGTTAAACGAATTATTAAAGTTTTGTCTTTCTTCAATAAATAATGCTTTCCCAATAGTCTGGCCAATGGCATTTGCGTATTGGTTAGCCTTTAGTTTGGCTATTTTTAGAGCCTTTAGTTTGGCTTCTCTTTTATAGGTTTCAATTTCAGAGTGGCTCACTTTTGTAATGGAAATATTTGAGATGTCTATATTGTCCAATGCTTCATAAACTTTGCCTAAAGTTTCTCCATTATTTATGATCAGTTCGTAGTTTTTTATTTTGGTCACTTCATTGTCAGCAAATATTTTTCTTTTGTAATGCCCATTAAAATCAAGTATGGAGAAGTTTTTATCTAAATCAAGGGAAAGTGATTTTAAGATGGCAATCATTTGGTTTTCTTGTTCTTCAATACTTATTTTCCCCTTTTTGTCATTTTCATTGATCGTGATATTTAGATAAATTTCATTAGGGATGATTTCGGTTTCAACCTGTCCGGTTACTTCAATATAAGGTTGGTCAATAAAATTTTTTCCGCCGTTTTGGGAAAAACCAAGAGTTGTTGCGAACAACCCAATAAAAAGAAAGTGTTTAATGATTTTCATAGTATTCAGTATTTTTTTTGATTTCTACCGTAAATCTAAAAGCAACATTCTTCATAAAAAAAGCAGAATGAGCCAAGCACCCATTTGAATGTGTGAGCGACACCTTTGAATGCGTAACCCGTTATTATTTGAGCTAGAATAGTATCGATTTCCAAAATCATCATTTTATTATGCCAAGTAAAGTGCGTAAGTTTACTAATGAAAAAAAATAAGTTTAAAACGTTTAAGGTTTAAAAGGTTTAGCGTGGTTCTTTTTTCAAATTAATGAGATGCAGCGTTTTATAAAATACATAGTGTTCATTGTATTGATTTTCAATGTGGTTCAAGTATCAGCGCAGATACCTAACGATTTGAAAACCAACGAACCTTCATTTGTGGTTCGAGGTTCTGTGATAGAAAGTGATACCCGTAACCCCATTCCCAATGTAAATATTGAGGTCAGTGGTGGCGCGTACACAACTACAGATCATTTTGGGGAGTTTAAGGTTCGTGTGAAAAATGGCGATGAACTTATCATAAGGCATACCGATTTTGAAACCGTTTACTATACCATAAAGAACAATGAGCGCATCGAGGTTCAGGTAGCACCAAATAAAGAAGCTGTTTCCTATAAAAAACTATCGAGAACCCAGATGCCGGTATTCCAGTCACTTATAGATTCTGCCGATACCTATTTGAAAAAAGATGCCAAAAAAAGCATTCAGTTTATTGAAAAAGCGTTGGTAGAAAGTAATTCTTCAAAAGAGAATAGTGAAGCCTATGAAGTATTGGGCGATATTTATTTTCATTGGAAACAGTATGATTTAGCAGTTTCCAATTTTAAGATAAGCCTTCAGAGTAGAACGGTAAACGAAGTGAAATTAAAATTGGCTAAAACTTACGAGTTCAATAAAAACTACCAAGAAAGTTTATCGACTTACAATACTATTGATAAAAGTGAATTGTCCAATTGGCAAACGGTGGTTTTGTATGAGGGTCTGGGCGATGTATATTTTAAAACCAAATCTTTTAAAGCGGCCATTGATGCTTATAATAGCGGATTGAAACTTGCTAAGCAACATAATATCACGCCTAAAATAACAGATTTGAATTCTAAATTGGCACAGACTTATGATGCCAGTGGAAAAAATGAAGAGGCACAACAATTCTTTAATAATTCCTTAAAATTAGCGAATAAAGAAAACAAAAAGCGGGCTTTGGAAGAAACTGATAAAGTAGCCGATTTTAAGAGTAAAAGTGGTGCTTATTCCAGTGAAATTCAATTGCGTAAACAAGCATTGGAAGATATAGAAACCATTGAGAGTGATTCCGTTTTTGATAATGAAAGCGATTTAACCTCGCAAAAACAAAACTATAAAATAGGAAGGGCTTATGCTTTGCAGAAAGATTATGAAAATGCCATTCCTTACCTTGAAAAAAGTATTAAAGTAGCAAATGAAAAGGAAGATGTTATCGTGCAAAAAGACGCTACCAGAAAATTATCAGAAGTGTACCGTGATGCGGGCAATTACGATAAAGCACTTGCTGCATATCAAGACTATGTAGAATTGGTTGATAAAGATTATGCTATAAAGGAGCAGGAAATCTCGCAAGCAGCACGGTTTGCTAAAGATATTGCCAACAAGCAAAACCGCATCATTAGTTTAGAAAGTGATAGGGCATTGACTGAAAGTAAATACCAATTAACAAGTGAGCAGGCAAAGCGTCAAAAACTAATTATTTATTCATTGATAGGCGGTGTATTATTGCTGCTGGTCGCAGCTTTTTTAATGTTCAAATACATCAAGCAACAGCGTTTTGCGAATAATCTGTTGGCGTTAAAAAGTCTGCGTAGCCAGATGAACCCACATTTTATTTTCAATGCATTAAATTCCGTGAACAGTTTTATAGCGTCCAATGATGAACGGACTGCGAACAAGTATCTAACGGATTTTTCATTATTGATGCGGGCCGTTTTGGAAAATAGCGAAGAAGATTTTATTCCATTGGAAAAAGAAATCGAGTTGATACGCTTATACACCAAATTAGAACATTTTAGGTTTCAGGATAAGTTCGATTATAAAATAAATATTGATGAATCGATGCGCATCCAAGATTTTAAAATCCCGCCCATGCTATTGCAACCTTATATTGAGAATGCCGTTTGGCACGGCTTGCGCTATAAAAAAACAAAAGGATTTTTAGATATTGATTTCAGTCAAAGTACAGCAGATGAAATAACCATTACTATTACAGATAACGGTATTGGAAGAGAAAAATCCAAAGCTTTAAAAACTGAAAACCAGCAAAAGCAAAACTCAAAAGGTATGGGAAACATTAAAAAAAGGGTATCAATTTTGAACGCCATGTACAAAGACAAGGTAGATGTGTTTATTGATGATTTTCAAAAGGAAGATGATAAAGGAACCAAAGTTGTTGTGACGCTTAAAAAGGATTAGATGAATGGTGTACTAATTAATCAGTTAATACGAAAACACAATTGATAAACGAATTTGGCAGTCTGAGCCTATCGAAGCGCCATTTTAAATTTAAAAACCATGAAACTAACCGCAATAATAGTAGAAGACGAAGAAACAAGTAGGGAGATCCTAAAAAAATACCTTAAAAAATACTGCCCGAACGTGTCCATTTTAGGAGAAGCGGAAAATGTGGATCAAGCTTTGGTGCTTATCAGAAATAATGAATTGGATTTGGTGTTTCTGGATGTGGAAATGCCTTATGGAAATGCTTTTGATTTGCTTGATAAAGTGGGCGATATCAATTTTGAAACTATTTTTGTAACCGCGTATAACCATTATGCCATAGATGCCTTGAACGCTCATGCATCGTATTATTTGATGAAACCCATTTCTATTGACGAACTCATAAAAGCTGTGGATTATGTGACTGAAATAAAAACAAAAGAAGATGCCCTGCAAGACCAAGTATTGGTGCCAAAATTAAATAGTATTGAAGGAAAAATTACCATCCCAACAAAATCTGGATTTGAAATTATTAACACCGCAGATATTCTATACTGTAAAGCAGACGATAATTACACCGAAATTTATCTTAGCACTAATAAAAAGAAATTGGTAAGTAAAACATTAAAATATTTTGAGGATGCTTTGAATGGTGGTAATTTTGCACGAGTGCATAAATCGTATTTAATAAACGTCAACGAAATTGTGAAATACAATAAAGGCAAAGGAGGCAACGTAGAGCTTAGCAACGGTAAGGAAATTATGGTATCAGCTTCCAAAAAATCCGATTTATTGTCCTATTTTAAATAGTTCTGTCATTCCCGCGTGGTCACTAAGCGAAGTCGAAAACCCCATTATTGAGTATTGAGAAACTATAATATAAAAATTAAAAAGGTAGATTCTCTATATATTGGTGAGATTCCTTTTTCAAAAGATATTGCGATTTCTCTTTTCAATCGAAATGATCAAAAAAATAAATATTAACACAAAAAGGAACACTCACAGCATAATCATGAGACTTCTTTTTTTTCAAAGGAATAGTATGCCAATAATCAAACCAGTAAACGGAAAATCCCCTCAAATCCCAGACGATTGCTACATAGCTGAAAATGCTACTATTGTGGGCGAAGTGTCTATGGGCAATCAATGCAGCGTATGGTTCAATGCCGTGATTCGTGGCGATGTACATTATATAAAAATGGGCAATAAAGTGAATGTGCAGGACGGCGCGGTCATTCACGCTACCTATTTAAAATCGCCAACCACCATTGGTAACAACGTGTCTATTGGGCACAATGCCATAGTGCATGGCTGTACCATACATGATAATGTATTGGTGGGTATGGGCGCGATTATCATGGATGATTGCGTGGTGGAAAGTAATAGCATCATTGCGGCAGGTGCGGTTGTGACCAAAAACACAAAAATTGAAGCTGGAAGTATTTATGCAGGTGTGCCCGCAAAAAAGGTAAAAGATGTAAGCCAAGAAATGATTTCAGGAGAAATTGACCGTATTGCCAATAATTATATTAAATATTCAAGTTGGTTTAAAGAGTGATTATATTCCTTTGAAAAAAGGAATATCTTTTCTGGTATAAATTGTTATTCCTTTATCATTACTGAGCAATTTGTAGTGAGCGACGTTGAAGTGAAGATAACGGTATGGCTAGCAATCAAAAATCCAGAAATTCAACATCAAATGTATTCCCCAAAAGGTCTCTCATAACATTAGGATTCCCATTGGTATAAAACAGGTTTTTTGAAGTTCCATTTTGAGAATTTAACAAATCATGTTTTTCCAAAACGGCTTTGGTCTGTTTGGCAACTGCCAACCCAGAATCAATAATTTTTACATGATTTGGTAATAGTTCCAGCAATAACGGCACAAGATAGGGATAATGTGTACAGCCCAAAACCAAATAATCAATATTGGCAGCCAACATGGGTTCCAAGTATGATTTTAAAAGTGTCTTAGTTTCAATTGCT
>CAXBNH010000143.1:0-7317 GCA_963976905.1 uncultured Algibacter sp. | reverse complement strand
GGTAGATGCCATGACAGGGCAAGATGCCGTAAATACCGCAAAAGCGTTTAACGATGTTCTGAATTTTGATGGGGTTATCCTGACTAAATTAGATGGCGATACCCGTGGAGGTGCTGCTATTTCCATAAAATCGGTCGTTAATAAACCTATTAAGTTTATAGGTACGGGCGAGAAAATGGAAGCCATTGATGTGTTCTACCCTTCCCGTATGGCAGACCGTATTTTGGGAATGGGCGACGTGGTGTCTTTGGTAGAACGTGCCCAAGAGCAGCTAAAAATCAGTTTGGTTTTGATGATTTCTTAAAACAAATTCAGCAAATCAAAAAAATGGGGAACATGAAAGACCTTATGGGCATGATTCCCGGTGCTGGAAAAATGTTGAAGGATATTGATATTGATGACGATGCTTTTAAAGGCATTGAGGCCATCATCCATTCCATGACACCTAAAGAACGAACCAATCCAGCCATTATCAACGGCAGCAGAAAAATACGTATTGGAAAAGGTTCAGGAACTTCGGTTCAAGAAGTCAATCAGCTTTTAAAGCAATTCAACCAAATGAGCAAAATGATGAAAATGATGCAAGGCGGTGGCGGCAAAAAGATGATGCAGATGATGAATAATATGCGTTAATCTTGTTAAAAGTTAAAAGTTAAAAGTGGTCAGACTGAGCGCAGTCGAAGTCCAACAAATCATAATTAAAATATTAAAACAACTTTGCGCCTTAGCGTCTTTGCAAGAAAACATTCGTGCATTCGTGGCGAAATCCAGAAAATATGACAATTCTAGACGGTAAAAAAACAAGTAATGATATTAAGGAAGAAATTGCTGAACACGTAAAAGCAATGGCTTCCAAAGGCGAAAAAGTACCACATTTGGCGGCTATTTTGGTGGGGACGGATGGTGCCAGCATGACGTATGTGAATGCGAAGGTAAAAGCCTGTGAAAAGATAGGTTTCCATTCTACTTTAATAGATTTACCGGAATATACTTCAGAAGAAACATTGCTTCAGAAAATAAATGACTTGAATACAGACGATAGCATTGATGGGTTTATAGTCCAATTACCTTTGCCAGAGCATATCGATGAGCAAAAGGTTTTGATGGCAGTACATCCAGATAAAGATGTGGATGGATTTCATCCCGTAAATGTTGGTAAAATGGCATTGGATTTGCCTACGTTTTTACCGGCAACACCTTACGGAATCCTCGAGTTGTTGGAGAGATATCAGGTGGAGACTTCTGGGAAAAATGTAGTTGTTATGGGGAGAAGCCATATTGTGGGCCGCCCCATGAGTATTTTGATGAGTCAAAAACGTGCAGCGGGAGATGCCACGGTTACTGTTGTTCATAGCCGCACCAAAAACTTGTCTGAGATTACAAAAAAAGCAGATATTATTGTTGCCGCCATTGGTATTTCAGAATTTTTAACGGGCGATATGGTAAAAGAAGATGTAGTGGTTATTGATGTAGGTATTACACGCGTGCCAGATGCAACCAAAAAGAGTGGTTATAGGCTAGCGGGCGATGTGGAGTTTGAAAGCGTGAGCAAAAAGGCCAGTTATATCACACCCGTTCCAGGTGGTGTTGGTCCTATGACCATTGCGATGTTGCTTAAAAATACGTTGTTGGCTAGAGAAAGAAAAAGCTAATGTGAATTCGCCCATCCTAATAATCTTTACATAGATATTTTTTTATCATATATGCCGTTATGGGATCCAATGTTTTTCCAGTTTCAGGATGTTTCCCAGAAGTTGTGAAAAATTCCAGTTCTTTAGTGGTGTTTTTGCCATACCAAATTTTTATGGTACCATCTGGACTAAAAAAAACGGTGTTACAATCAGGTGTTGCTTTTTTAAAAGCATTGATTCTAGATTCGTTATATAATTTAAGTTGCCCTAAATTATAGGTTTCGGCATCAAAATTCACTTCTTCATAATGATCATTTTGCCAAACCATCCACCGTTGTTGGTTTATGGAAGTCATCATTATTATGGCGCAAACGATTATTAAAAAAACCAAAAGAAATAGCTTGTTTTTTATAATAAAAGCCCCCAGTTTTCTATGGTTTGGAATAGTATGGTTTCTAGAAACAAAGGCTTCATAAGTATCAAATCCTAAATAACGGCATAATCCATTTACAACCTTAAGTTGCTTTATATTAATGTCTTCTGGGCTTTCCATCTGTTTTTCGGCATCATTTCTGTAATCGCGAAAACTTCGTTCTCCCAGTCTAAAATCTTCATTTTCATTAATAAAATCAGAAAGATCTTCAGCCATATTAATTGCAGATGGTTTTTTTTCTCCGCTTTTTTTTCTAAGTAGTTTAGCTTTATTGAAAGCTTCTACGATTAATTTTTTATGCATTAAATGGTTGGTTTGTTGGTGTTTAAATTTAATCAATCTTTTTGGAAACTTTGTGGAAAATCAATTTCCGTAAATCTTCCAAAATACTTCCGCTATATTTCCTTTCAATCTTATTGAATATTTTTTCATTTGCTTCAGAATTAAAAATCACATGACTTGTATTAAAGACGTTGGTTTTTAACTCTAAACAGGAATTGCAAAGTAGAGCGGTATCATCTCTGGGAAGTGGTTGTGCTTCTTTACTTCTGCGCTCCATACTTCCCGAAACGGAGAGACGTCTCTGCAAATTTTAAGCAGGTGTTGCCTGTGCAATGAAGCATCCGATAAAACTCGGACAGCAACACTATTGTCCAATTTTAAATGATACAAAATGAAAAAAATACTTTTGATAATGCTTATGGTTTTCCTCAATTTGGGTTTATTCTCTTGTACCCCGCAAAGTTTAGTAGATAACGTTGCCACAGAACAGGCTACTGGTGGCGAAGATGGTCAAAACCCAGATGATGAAGAAGATGAAGACGAAGACAATGAGGATGAAAGTGAAGAAGATTAAGTTTTAGCCTTACCACAATAGTTTAAAAAGGTTGTACGAAAGTGCGGCCTTTTTATTTTATATTAGCTTTTTCTTATAATACAGCCGCATGTTTATTAAAATTAAAGTTCTCTTTATAATTGTTACGCTAATATGCATCGGATGTAAAAAAGAGCCTTCATTTATAAATCAAAATATTAGTAATAATGATAGCATTCAGCATTACTATTTATTGAGTAAGAATAAGTCCGAGAATTCTAAAATTAGATTAAATGCTATCACAACGTCTTATGAATTGGCAAAAAAGGCAAACAACGATTCCTTGATTTTAAAAACCTTAACCTATAAATCACAGCGTCATAGTATAGAAAAACAATTTGACAGTGCATTGATTTTTTCAAAAAAACTACTGAATATCTCCAAAATATTAAAGGATTCAGCGTCAATGGGTAACGCCTATTTCAAATTGGGTTTATATCATGATAAATCAAATAAAAATGATAGTGCCTTTTATTATTATAACCAATCCAAAAACATATATGCTGCTTTGCTTGATAGCGTTGAGGTAGGCAAGCGCCTTCTTAATATGGCCATCATACAATCTGATAAAGGCGATTACATGGGAAGTGACGACACAGCTGTGCAGGCCCTTACATATTTAAACCATTCAAAAGATAACGAAACCTTGGCAAGCGTTCATAATTGTTTGGCAATTACCGCCAGAAAACTGGAACAATACAACGATGCTATTTTTAGATATGACCAAGCTATAAACTTGACACCCTCTGCCGAGGATAAATTGTTGTATTTAAGCAATAAAGCAAATGTGTATGTAGATCAAAGCGCGTACAACAAAGCCATTGGATTATACGATTCCATCACCAATCTTAAAGCAGCAAGTAAAGATGAAAAACTTAAGGCGAGACTTTTGGATAACAGCACCTACGCTAAATGGAAACAAACAGGAACTCAAAATTATGCAGAACCTTTTGAAACAGCATTGCAGTCAAGAATTGAAATAAATGATTGGTTTGGCCAAATAGCTAGTAATGCACACCTCATGGAATATTATCAGGCTTCCGATATTAGAAAAGCAAAAAGTTATGCCTTGGAAATGTACAGGGCCGCTTCAAAAGTAAATAGCGCAGATGATAGGCTGGAAGCCTTAAAACAACTAGTGGTTTTAGAGGATAACCCCGAAAAAAGCACTATCTATTCACATAGGTTTATAAAGCTGAACGATAGTATATTAAAAGAACGTACTACCGCTAAAAACCAATTTGTAAAAGTTAAATACGAAAACGAAAAAAACAGGGAAGCCAATTTTCAACTGAAAACCGAAAACATTCAAAAGAAATTGGAACTTGAAAAAACCAACCGATTTAAAACTATTTATTTTTTTGCGGGGTTATTGATATTGGTATCATCTTTTTTCATTTTCTGGTACAATAAACTTCAGCACAAAAAAGAAAAAATGCAGCAAGTTTACAAAACGGAAGCCCATATTTCTAAAAAAGTACATGATGAAATTGCTAACGATTTCTATCAAGTCATGTCTAAACTACAAACGGAAAATAATCCAAATACGGAAGTTTTAGACCAACTGGAAACCATTTATTTAAAAACCCGTGATATTTCAAAAAACATTAGCCCTATTGACACCAATGTGAATTTTCAAGACCAATTGAAAGATTTGTTTATGAGCTATAAAAACGTAGATACCAACATCATTTCAAGAAACACTTCCAAAATCAATTGGGACGGTTTGCCGCACTTAAAAAAGATAACTCTCTATAGGGTATTGCAGGAATTATTGACCAACATGAAAAAACATAGTAAAGCGTCTTATGTCATACTAACTTTCCAATCCTATAAAAATGGTGTCATGGTTCAATATCAAGATAATGGCATAGGTTGCAACTTAAAAAAAAGCAACGGATTGCAGAGTACGGAAAACCGTATGGATTCCATAAACGGAACGATTATTTTTGAATCGGAAATCCATAAAGGGTTTAAAGCTAAAATAATATTATAGCATGTTTAAAAAGGTTTTGGTGGTTGATGACCATGGCGTTGTAAATCAAGGGGTGCTTAAAGTGCTCAATGTAATGGGCATTGACAATGTGCACAAAGCACAGTACTGTGATAAAGCGGCATTAAAAATCAAAAAAGCGATTTTGGATAAACAACCCTTCGATTTGTTGATAACAGATCTGTCGTTTAAAAAAGACCACCGCGATTGCACATTGAATTCGGGCGAAGAACTGATTGCAGCATTAAGGGAAATGGGCACTGAAATACAAATTATTGTACACTCCATGGACGACCGTTTGCAGAAAGTACGGAGCTTGGTCCAAAAATTAAACATTGATGCCTTTGTGTGCAAAGGACGAAATGGAGCTTCGGAATTGCAGCAGGCCATAGCATGCATTGCCCATAAAAAACGATTTCTTTCGCCACAAGTTGCCAATGCCTTGAACGCAAAAATAGAAATGGAAATAGACGATTATGATATTGAGCTTATCAAGCAGTTGTCTTTGGGCTTTTCACAAGCCGATATCAGTAATGAATTTCAAAAAAGCAATATCACACCGCACAGTTTGAGCTCCATCGAAAAAAAAATAAACAAACTCAAAGATCTTTTTAAAGCCAATAATGCCGTGCATTTAGTCGCTATTATGAAAGATTTAGGGCTTATTTGAAAAAAAGTAGGCACCTTTACGGATTTCCGTAAAAAACTAAACTTTAAAGGTTTTATGTTTGTAATGCTATTAATAGTTCTTGAAGGAGAACCGCAATCAGCACGTTTTTTTAAGGAAGGCGTGCTTTTTGTTTTATGAAAAAAGGCCCGTGTAAAGAGCCGTTTTCAACATGAGGGGTCATTGATTTTTAAACCTTACGGAATACCGTAAGGTTTTGTTTTTTATTGGGGGTATGTTTGGGAATTAAACTTTAAAACTAAAAATTATGGCAGTAAAACATGTACCAACAGGAGTAGTCCATAAAGGACAAAAAGGAGGAACTACAGGTTGTGGTTCTAGCACAAGAGAACATTCAAATCATTGGGTAGACACTAATGCTAAAATAAGTTGTGATAAAAATGGGTGTAAAAATTAGTAATAGAAAACTCATCTTGACAAAGAAAATCTCTTAAAATAAAATATTAGCATGAAAACATTATTTTTTATTTTTTTATTCGTTTTGGGCTATACATACTCCTATAGTCAATCAAATTCTAATAAATTAATAGCATCTCGCAGTGAAGAAGGCAGAGGATGCAACGGCCCCGCATATTGTAGTGCTTGCAAAAATTGCTCAGGTTGTAAACACTGTGCCAAGAATGGTGGGAGTTGCGGTGTTTGTAGTAGAGGCAGTAGTAAAACAATTACCTCGTACAAAAAGAATTCATCAAGTTCATACACTTCCAATAATAGTACAAAAGCTTACTCAAAAGGAAACTATCCATTAGTTAATTCCGTGAATCTAAATTTAAGAGAAGGTCCCGGAATCAACTATAAAATATTAGAAAAGCTTACTAATCAGTCAACGCTCATTTTAATAGAAAGTTTCGGTTCTTGGTTAAAAGTAAAAGTTAAGAATACCGAAACAATTGGCTATGTGTATTATAAGTATGTAAACAAAAAATAACATGGGATATAGAAAAGGGTATTATAAAAAAGATGGCACTTATGTTCAAGGACATTATACCACATCAAGAAGTAAGCCTTATACAAACAAAAATAAGAAAGGGTGTGCAGGTATTGTTTTGTTACTGTTTGCATTAAGTTTCACAACCTATTTAATAAACCAATTATGATATCAACCGAATTAAAAAGTCACTTTTTGAGGTTATACCAAATGGCATTTTCCGATGACAATTTCGATGTTTTAGAAATGCAAATGCTTTATAAGTTTGCCGAAGAACGAGGCGTAACTAAAGAGCAGTTAGATACTGTACTATTACATCCTTCACATGACACATCAATTCCTGAAACAATAAAACAAAAAATTGAATATTTGTATGACCTCTCTATTATGATTTGGGCAGATGATATTGTTACAGATGACGAAAAAATAACACTTAAAAAGTACTGCTTAAAGTTTGGCTTTTTGGAGGAGAATATAGATGAGTTGTCTCAATTCCTGTTAGAGCATGCTAAAGAGAATTTACCTAAAGAAAAATTATTTGAATTAATAAAAGAATAATTATGACTCCTCTAAAAAAAATATTTACGATTAAAAGCAAGGACACACAAATAGTTGAACAAGAAAACAAGGATGACATTAAACAAATAAAGCTTTCTTTTTTTGAGAGTGGATATGGCTCTTCTAAGCAATCACAAGGAAGTTATTTGGTTTTAAAAGCCTGCCTTCAAGATGTTTACATGGATTATAAAGGAAAATGTAGGGTAGATGAT
>CAXBNH010000142.1:0-7358 GCA_963976905.1 uncultured Algibacter sp. | reverse complement strand
AACAATTTGGCCTATATTGAGAGTAGGGGAAACTTTACTTTGGCCATATTAGAAGATGGTAGCAGTTATAAAAACAACATAAGAATATCTGAATGGGAAAGCAGATTAAAAGGTTTTGTTCGCATTCATAGATCATTTTTAGTGAACCCAAAATGTGCAACATTACAAGGGAATGAGGTTGTAGTTAATGCAAAATGGTCGTTGCCTATTTCAAGAACTTATAAGGAAAAGGTTATTGATTATTTTGAAAATATGCCCAACCCGTAAGGATTACTAAGCCCAGTAGGGTTAATTAAATTGAATGTTACTGCATTTTATTTTCCAGTTTAAAAAGAAATATCAATTTTTTAAAAGATTAGGTATTACCTAGATAGGATTATTATCTTTGTGTTTTTCTAATCAATCCAAAATATGAGTAAACAAAGCAAGCGTATAGAAGCCCTTATTTATCACGCGAAGCCAACCCCAGGGAAAATACAAGTGGTTCCAACTAAAAAGTATGCCACACAAAGAGATTTGTCATTAGCCTATTCACCTGGTGTTGCAGAGCCTTGTTTGGAGATAGAAAAAGACGTGAACAATGCCTATAAATATACTGCCAAAGGCAACTTGGTAGCTGTAATTTCCAACGGAACAGCCGTATTGGGATTAGGGAATATCGGTCCTGAAGCTTCAAAACCAGTTATGGAAGGAAAAGGTTTGTTGTTCAAGATTTTTGCTGATATCGATGTGTTTGATATAGAAGTTGATACCGAAAATGTTGAGGAATTTATACAAACCGTAAAAAAAATAGCCCCTACTTTTGGAGGTATTAACCTAGAGGATATTAAAGCTCCCGAGGCTTTTGAAATTGAAAGACGTTTAAAGGAAGAATTGGATATTCCTGTAATGCATGATGATCAGCATGGTACTGCTATTATTTCGGCAGCGGCATTGATCAATGCTATAGAAATTACCAAAAAGAAAATAGAAGAGGTGAAAATAGTGATTAGTGGTGCGGGTGCTGCTGCTATTTCATGTTCACGTTTGTACCAAGCTTGTGGCGCAAAACGTGAAAATATGGTCATGTTGGATAGCAAAGGTGTTATCAGGGACGACCGAGAAAATCTATCTGCCGAAAAAGCGGAATTTGCCACCCACAGAAAAATCGATACGTTGGATGAGGCTATGAAAGATGCCGATGTGTTTATTGGTTTATCCATGGCAGATATTGTGTCGCCCGATATGTTGTTGGCGATGGCAAAAAACCCCATAGTATTTGCTATGGCAAATCCGAATCCTGAAATTGATTATGATTTGGCAATAGCCACCCGAAAGGATATTATTATGGCTACGGGCAGGAGCGACCATCCTAATCAGGTTAATAACGTCCTGTGCTTCCCCTTCATTTTTAGAGGCGCTTTAGATGTTCGTGCCACAAAAATTAACGAAACCATGAAAATGGCAGCCGTTAAAGCCTTGGCAAAATTGGCCAAAGAGCATGTGCCAGAGCAGGTAAACATTGCCTATGGCGAAACCCGGTTGGCATTTGGTAAAGAATATATCATTCCAAAACCTTTTGATCCTCGTTTAATTGCCGAAGTGCCTCCTGCAGTAGCCAAAGCAGCTATGGAAAGTGGCGTGGCTAAAGAGCCTATTTTAGATTGGGATAAGTATAGGGATTCTTTGTTGGAACGCTTGGGCTCTGATAATAAAATAGTCAGATTGATTATCAATCGGGCAAAAACAGATCCTAAACGTGTTGTTTATGCCGAGGCAGACCAATTAAAAGTTCTGAAAGCAGCCCAAATAGCTTATGAAGAAGGCATTGCTTTTCCAATCCTCTTGGGAAGAAAAGAAGAAATTGAACGCTTGATGGCCGAAATTGAATTTGATGCGGATGTGCCTATAATAGATCCTAAATCTGATGAAGAATCAGAGCGTAAAAATAAGTATGCCAAAGTATATTGGCAACAGCGTAAACGCCGAGGTGTTACTTTATATTCCGCGCAAAAATTGTTGCGTGAGCGTAATTATTTTGCTGCTATGATGGTTAATGAGGGGGATGCGGATGCCTTAATTTCAGGATTTTCAAGTAGTTACCCAACCGTTGTGAAGCCCATGTTGGAACTTATAGGTATGGCCAAAGGTACAACTCGCGTGGCAACTACCAATTTAATGATGACCAAGCGAGGTCCCTTGTTTTTAAGTGACACATCCATCAATATTGACCCAGACGCCAAAGAGTTGACCAAAATAGTGCAAATGACTTCAGAGGTTGTTAAAATGTTTGGTCTGGAACCGGTAATCGCTATGATTTCGTATTCTAATTTTGGGTCGTCAGATAACCCAAGAGCGGCAAAAGTTAGGGAAGCGGTCTCTTTTTTGCACAGACATTTTCCTAATTTACTTGTTGACGGGGAATTACAGACAGATTTTGCGCTCAATAGCGACATGCTTTCAGATAAATTTCCGTTTTCAAAATTAGCAGGGAAAAAAGTGAATACGTTGGTATTTCCTAATTTAGATGCAGCAAATATTACTTATAAATTATTGAAAGAATTGAACGAAGCGGAATCTATTGGGCCTATTATGATGGGTATGAAAAAACCGGTTCATATTCTTCAATTGGATGCTAGTGTAGATGAAATTGTAAACATGACCGCCATTGCCGTTATTGACGCACAACAAAAACAAAAAGAAACCACCAAAGCCACTAAGTAAGGTGTTTGCGCTGCAAATATTTCCTTACATTTGGTTGGAAAAGCAATAGTAATAGATGATCACACATATTCAAGGTAAACTTGTAGAAAAAAATCCAACAGATGTTGTTATTGATTGTAATGGGGTAGGCTATTTGCTTAATATCTCGTTGCATACCTATTCTCAAATTCCCAATCAAGAGCATTTAAAATTATACACGCACCTTCAGGTTAAGGAAGATTCGCATACGTTGTACGGTTTTTCATCTTTGGCTGAACGCGAAATATTCAGGCTTTTAATTTCCGTGAGCGGTATTGGCGCTAGTATTGCGCGCACTATGTTGTCTTCATTAACGCCAAAACAGGTTAGGGAAGGCATTGCAACGGGAGATGTGGCTTTAATTCAGTCTATAAAAGGTATAGGAGCAAAAACCGCGCAGCGTGTTATCATCGATTTGAAAGATAAAATCCTGAAAATCTATGATATTGATGAGGTTTCCGTTTCAAAGGACAATACGAATAAAAATGAGGCGTTATCTGCATTGGAAGTGCTAGGTTTTGTGAAAAAACAAGCCGAACGTGTAGTAGATAAAATCGTTGCCTCTCAACCAGATGCCAATGTTGAAACCATTATTAAGTTAGCTTTAAAAAATTTATAATAGATTTTGAATATCATCAACCAAACGCTACATCTCTCGATTAGAAAATGCCTACTACTCATTTTTGGTCTGTTGTTTTCTAATGTGCTTTTGGCACAAGTTCCCGTTGAGCAGGATTCAGTCGTAACGGGTTTTGATTTAGGGAAAATCAAAATTCCAGACCCTAACAGTATTGAGGCTAAATATACCTATGACCCTGTTATAGATCGCTATATTTACACAGAAAGTGTTGGGAATTTCAATATCAATTACCCCATCATTTTAACACCAAAAGAGTACCATGAGTTGGTGGCCAAGGAAAACTTAAAAGCCTATTACAAACAAAAAATAGATGCTTTTGATGGTAAAAAAGAAGGAGCTGAAGATGCACAAAAAAATCTGCTTCCTGAGTTTTATGTAAAATCGGGACTTTTCAGGACTATTTTTGGAAGCGATACCATTCAGGTCGTGCCACAAGGTTCTGTGGAAATGGATTTGGGCGTGCTGTTTTCAAAACAAGATAATCCGTCGTTTTCTCCTAGAAATAGAAGCAATTTTACCTTTGATTTTGACCAACGTATCAGTTTGAGCTTAATGGGAAAAGTAGGGACACGATTGCAAGTAACTGCTAATTACGATACGCAATCTACGTTCGATTTCCAACAGCTAGTTAAATTAGAATATGACCCTACAGCTGGTGGTGGCGAAGATTCCATCATCCAAAAAATAGAAGTGGGCAACGTGAGTATGCCTTTAAACAGTTCGCTCATAACAGGAGCGCAAAGTTTATTTGGTGTGAAAACGCAGTTGCAATTTGGTAAAACGACCGTTACAGGGGTGTTTTCTGAGCAAAAATCACAGGCCACTTCTGTGGTTGCCCAAGGTGGCGGCACGTTGCAGGAATTTGAACTCTTTGTAAGGGATTATGATGAAAACCGGCATTTCTTTTTAGCACAATATTTTAGGGATAATTATGATGAGGCTTTAAAAACCTACCCCTATTTAAATAACAAAGGCTTGCAAATTACACGCTTGGAAGTATGGGTAACCAATAGAAGCAACAGAACCGATAACGTACGAAACGTGGTAGCACTTCAGGATTTGGGAGAATCTCAATACAACCCAGGAAACCCTGATAATGATAACTTTTTGTTAGATCCACTTCCCAGCGGGTTTTTAAATAACCCTAGTGCATTTCCGGATAACAAAAACAATGATTATGACCCAACAGCGATTGGTTCGGGTTCTGTGCTTACAAATGCCATACGGGATGCTGCTACGGTGCAACAAGGTTTTGGGTCTTTATCAACAGTAGTTAAAGAGGGTTCTGATTATGCTAAAATTGAAAATGCCCGAAAGCTTATCAATGGGCAAGAATATACATTAAACCCTGATTTGGGTTATATTTCATTAAACCAACGATTGAATAATGATGAGGTTTTAGCGGTAGCGTTTCAATTTACCGTTGGCGGACAAGTATATCAAGTGGGTGAATTTGCCAATGATGGGGTAGATGCAACCAATGTAACCACCAATGGGTCGGGACAAGTAACCAATGTAGTCAATAGTAATTTGGTTGTAAAATTGTTGAAAAGTAGCATCACAAATGTGAATCAACCGGTTTGGGATTTGATGATGAAAAACATTTATGATACGGGCGCCTATCAATTAAGCCAAGATGATTTTAAACTCAATATTTTTTATAACGAAAACACACCGCTAAATTTTATTACACCAGTAACGGGCACACCGTTTCCGCCATTTGATAATTTCACATCAAATACAAATGATGATAAATCTATTGAGGGAGTGCCACTATTAAGGCTTTTTAATTTAGATAAACTAAATTTTAATAACGATCCAGTATCTAATGGCGATGGGTTTTTCGATTTTGTGCCTGGCCTTACTGTCATTCCTCAAAACGGAAGAATAGTCTTTACTAGTGCTGAACCTTTTGGTAAATATTTATTCGATATTTTAGATGATCCTGCAAATCCTGGAGATTATGAAGCCGATGAATACCTGAACCCCAACCAAGAAAAATACGTTTATGACATCCTTTATAAGCAAACCAAAACAGCCGCTTTACAAGAAATAGAAAAAAATAAGTTCCAATTGAAAGGACGTTATAAATCGGCCGGAAGCGATGGTATTCCTATTGGCGCATTTAACGTGGCACGAGGCTCGGTAAAAGTAACCGCTGGTGGCCGACTTTTAACTGAGGGGATTGATTATACAGTAGATTACCAACTCGGTCGTGTGCAAATTCTGGATGAAGCTTTAAAAGCATCCAATACGCCTATTGAAGTTTCTACCGAAAATAATGCTGTTTTCGGTCAGCAAACCAAACGTTTCACAGGATTGAACGTGGAACATAAGTTTAATGAAAACTTTGTTTTGGGCGCCACGCTTTTAAATCTTAATGAACGGCCTATTACCCAAAAGGCAAATTACGGAACAGAGCCTATCAATAATACCATCATGGGCTTTAATGGTAATTATTCAAGCGAAGTACCGTTTTTAACTCGCTTGGTAAATAAATTACCAAATATAGATACCGATGTGCCTTCCAATATATCGGTGCGTGGCGAATTTGCCTATTTAGCACCAGGCGCACCAAAACGAACTAATTTTAATGGCGAATCCACATCATATGTAGATGATTTTGAAGGCTCGCAAAATGCCATCGATTTAAGATCGCAACAATCTTGGTTTTTATCAAGTAGGCCTTTAGGTTTAGGGCAAGTGTATGCTGGTTTTGATGCTGAAGATCAAAATGGCATTCAAAATGGATTTGACAGGGCAATGCTGAACTGGTATAATATTGATCCTATTTTTTACAGTAGCCAACGTCCCAACGGTGTTTCAGATGAAGATATGTCCAGTCTATATACAAGTCGTGTATTTATAGATGAGTTATTTCCAAATCAAACCTTGGTACAAGGGCAACAATCCGTATTAAATACTTTGGATCTGGCATACTACCCAGAAGAACGAGGCCCATATAATTTTAATGCTGATAACACCAATGGCAATACCATTGTTGATGAAACTCAATCTTGGGCGGGTATCACACGCCAATTGACTTCTACAGATTTAGAACAGGCCAATGTGGAATATATCGAGTTTTGGTTGCAAGATCCATTTCAAGAAAATCCAACTAATCCCGGAGGAAAATTGGTTTTCAATTTGGGTAATATTTCAGAAGATATTGTAAAAGACGGTCGTAAATTATATGAAAATGGTTTGCCTAAAAATGGTGATGTGAGTTTATTACAGCCTACAGATTGGGGTACCGTAGTGCCGCAAAACCAATCGTTGGTATATGCTTTTGATACGACTGGGCAAGAGCGTGCCAACCAAGATGTGGGGTATGATGGGTATGATGACAATGAGGAAATAGCAAAATTTGGAGCTAATTTTGGGGACGATCCCGCAAACGATAATTACGCCTATTTCTTAAATGCTGAAGGCGATTTATTTGCACGTTACAAAAAGTACAATGGGGTTGAGGGTAATACGCCTGATACTTTTTCAAAAACAGATAGAGGTGCCAATACCCAACCCGATGTAGAAGATATCAATCGTGACAATACCATGAACACCATTGATAGTTATTTTGAATATGAATTGGATATTACAAGGCAAAATTTACCCGAAGACCAAACCTCTTTTGATAACATCCCTAATTCAAACCCATTAAAAGACTTTTTGAAAGATTTTAAAGACCGTCCTCGTAGATTGGCAAATGGGGAAACAAGAAATGTGAGATGGTATCAATTTAGAATCCCTGTTCAAGGCAGTCATGTAAAAGCGGTTAATGATATTGCCGATTTAAGATCGGTACGGTTTGCACGTGTGTATCTTAAAGAATTTACCCAAAATACGGTATTCCGTTTCGGGACACTGGATTTGGTGCGAAGTGATTGGAGACGTTTTACACAAACTTTGGAGGCGGACAAAGATAACCCAGCAGATGACGTAACCGATTTTTCAATTGGTATTATCGGCACCATTGAAAACGAAGGCAGTTATCAAA
>CAXBNH010000141.1:0-7419 GCA_963976905.1 uncultured Algibacter sp. | reverse complement strand
TGAAAACTCCAATAATTGTTTTTTCAACAATGTTGAATTACAAAACAATTCCTGCGGTTCGGCATGTTTTATATCTTTTGAAAGCGTTTTAAAAGCACCTTCGGCCTTTTCGTAAAAATCGTCTATTCTTGAAAAAAGCAAATCGGCCTTTTTTAAACAGATTATCGTTTTTTGGGCAATGTATTTTAAGAAACTTTGTCGGCTTTCCTGTAATAATTTGTTGGCTACATTGGGGATGATGTTGATTTTTTTTATCTGCTCGACAGACAATTGTGTTTCCACATCAAAGGTCCGGATACTATCTACCTCATCGCCAAAAAACTCGATGCGATAGGGTTCGTCATTTGAAAACGAAAACACATCCACAATACCGCCACGTACCGAAAATTCGCCCGGTTCTGTTACAAAATCCACACGTTTGAATTGATATTCAAACAAAATCTCATTCACAAAATCGATGGACAATTTATCGTTAACAGACACTTTAAGCGTGTTGCGCTCCAACTCTTTTCTGGTAACCACTTGCTCAAAAAGCGCATCGGGATATGTAACTATAATGGCAGGCTTTTTTTGCGAATTGATACGGTTCAAAACCTCGGCCCGCAACAGCACATTGGCATTATCTGTTTCCTCTATTTCGTAAGGCCTGCGGTAACTTCCCGGGTAGAACAATACATCTTTATCGCCACAGAGCTGCTCCAAATCGTTTAGATAAAAAGCGGCTTCTTCTTTGTCGTTAAAAACGAGTAAAAACGGCTTGTCAGCTGTTTTAAAAACACTTGAAACAACAAAGGAAAAAGAAGAACCAACAAGGCCTTTTAAATGTGTTTTTAATTGCGTTTGGGCAATAGCAGTCTGCAAATTTTGCGTTTGCAAAGTCTGTGCATAGGTTTGCGAGAGGGAAGAAGTGCTCACGAAATTATTTGGTTTTACGAATGCAAAGATACGGTTTAGAATGTTTTTTTAAATGTTTTTCCACTAATTCACGAATGATTGTTACAATTTATTATTAAAATTTTGTGGTGTTATAATACCCAAATCATTACCACCACTCAAAACAAAAAACCAAAAATGTTTTCAAGCCTCATTTTTATTGATTAACTTAGAAATAGCGAATCTGTTTCAAGATATTTTCACTTTTTTTTGTGCAGAAAAAATGAAAAAAATATGTAGGTTTGCACCACTTTAAACAAAAACAAAAATATATGTCGTTTTCAGATTTATTTGATAGTGGATTTAAAAAGCGTAATGAAGACCATTTTGCCGCTATTGTGCGCGTAGCCATGGATGATGGTATTATCTCAGATGATGAAAGAGCGTTTTTAAATAGATTGGCACGAAACCTAGATATTAGTGATGGTAATTATGAAATCATTTTAAAAGATTATCAATCACATCCTATCAATCCGCCACTTTCTTACGATATTCGTTTAGAACGTTTGTATGATTTGGCACGTATGGTTTATGTGGACCATATTAAAGGCCCTAGTGAAGTGGCTTTGTTGACTAAAATTGGTATTGGTCTTGGTTTTCATTCTGAAAACGTAAAATATATTGTTGACAAAGCATTGACATTGGTAAGCAAAAAAGTCGATTTGGATACCTTTATTGAGGAAATGAAACATATGAACAGATAATTGTTTCCTATAAATATTTAAAAAAATGCGAACCATATCAGTTCGCATTTTTTTTATAATCATTTTAACAAACTTTATTATACCTTTGACTTTCATTAATGGATGTATGCGAAAGTTTAACGGCTTACTTTTAACGATTGCGTTAAGTTTCTTTACCCTCTTTCTGTGCAAACTGGAGGGTGATGTGGCTTTAAAAAAACACAGCCCTACGCACAAGCTCCAAGACAAACATGCATTAAACGCCTCTGCCGTTACCACCACTATTTCTTCTGAGGAATTACTGAATTTTGATGAGCATAAATATCCATCTTTTACAAAACATTTTTATGCCGATACCTCATTAAACAAAATCTTTTTTGATATTAAATCAAGCTTTTTAAAAGTTTGTGATGTCTTCGATTTTAGTTTAAGCATTGGCAGCATTATTTTTCCTTTTCATTCTTTCTTGTAGAACATAGGTTTTTTTATTGTACTTAAAACGCATTCATTGAAGGTTTCAATGATACGGTTTCATATTCAAAAAAAAAAATCTAATTTAAAATATACAAGATGAAAACTTCATTAATAATTATTTCTGCGCTTTTGATTTTAAGCGTATTCCTTCCTGTGTTCTTATTTATTTATAACGGAAGAAAAAACACGGCAAACATAAAAAAACAAATAAACGCCCTAATAAAAAACAATGGGATTACTTATGCCTCTAAAGAAATTTGGCGCAAGAATTTTATTGGTATCAGTAACGACCATAAAACACTTACCTACATTCACTTTAAGTTTGACAAACCTTTTATTGGCACGGTGTCTTTAGCTGATGTCAAAAAATGCCACGTCATAAAAAACTTAGAAGGTGCTAAAAACAAGGCTACCCACTTAAAAAGTTTAGGTTTAGAGTTTGTTTATAAATCATCGGCGAAACCAAACGAAACCATCAATTTTTTCAACATTGATGATGATTTAACGGAAGACCTTGAATTACAACGTATTGAAAAATGGCATGCCTTGGTTAAAAATAGCATTCCAGAACAACAAGTTGTAAAAATGGCTTCTTAATCCATACAGAAAACTGTCATTACGGGGAGTCCTGCTGATAGGTATCGGGACTACGACGTAATCTCTTAATATTTACTGAAAATTATTTTTAGTTGGATTGAGAGATTGCTTCGTGCCTCGCAATGACATTTGTACTATAACTTTTATTTATGCAACTTTAATTGAATACGTTTTCTTGGCACATCAACCTCTAAAACTTTTACAATAATTTGCTGATGTAAACTCACGTGCTCATTCACATCTTTCACAAAACTATCGGATAAATTTGATACATGGATGAGTCCGCTTTCTTTAATGCCAACATCCACAAAACAGCCAAAATTGGTGATGTTGTTGACGATGCCCGGAAGCAATTGCCCTTCACGTAAATCATTGATGGTTTTTATATTTTGATTGAATGTGAACACTTTGGCTTGTTCCCTGATATCCAAACCAGGTTTTTCAAGTTCTTTTACAATGTCTTGAAGTGTTGGCAAACCCACGGCGTCTGTGCAGTATTTTTTTAAATCCAGTTTTTTGAGCAAGTCACTATTTCCTATTAAATCTTGAACCGATTTACCCAAATTATTAGCCATCTTTTCAACAATACCGTAGCTTTCTGGGTGCACGGCCGAATCGTCCAACGGATTTTTTGAGTCTTTAATCCTTAAAAATGCCGCCCCTTGCTCAAAGGCTTTTCCGCCTAAGCGCGGTACATTTTTAATAGCCTTTCTCGATGTGAAAACACCATTTTCATTACGGTAATTAAAAATATTTTCTGCCAATTTAGGGCCAATGCCCGATACATAACTCAATAATGATTTACTGGCCGTATTAATGTTTACGCCCACGGCATTTACACAGTTTTCAACTACAACATCCAATTCTCTTTGAAGTTTGGTCTGGTCCACATCATGCTGATATTGCCCAACACCAATAGATTTCGCATCAATTTTTACCAATTCTGCCAAGGGGTCTTGCAAACGTCTGCCAATAGACACCGAACCACGAACCGTAACATCATAATCTGGAAATTCTTCACGGGCTATTTTGGATGCCGAATAGATGCTCGCACCAGCTTCACTGACCACAAACACTTGCACATCATTTTTAAAATGCACTTTCCGAATGAGTGCTTCGGTTTCACGGGATGCCGTTCCGTTTCCAATGGCAATGGCTTCAATTTTATAAGCATCACAAAGTGAGCTGATTTTTTTCATGGCACCAATACTATCACTTTTGGGTGGATGCGGATAAATGGTTTCATTGTATTTTAATTGCCCTTGCGCATCCAAACACACCACTTTGCAACCGGTTCTAAACCCAGGGTCGATGGCTAAAACACGCTTTTCTCCTAATGGAGAACCTAATAACAATTGCTTTAAATTTTTGGCAAAAACGTTTATAGCAGATGCATCTGCTTTGTCTTTTGCTATTTGCAAAGCTTCGTTTGAAAGTGAGGGAAACAATAATCGTTTGTAAGCATCTTGAATGGCTAATTGAATGTGTTTGGCACAATCGTTATTAGACCGAATCATTCTATCTTCAATTTTTGATAAAGCCTTTTCATCATCAATGGAAATTTTCGATTTTATAAACCCATCATTTTCGGCTCTTAAAATAGCGAGCAGTCTGTGTGATGGAATTCGGCTTAAAGATTCTTCCCAATCAAAATAATCCCTGAATTTTTGAGCGTCTTCAGAATCAGCTTTTGTTTTTACCACTTTTGTGTAAATCATGGCAAACCGTTCTAATTGATGGCGTATATTATTCCTAATATCTGTTCGTTCATTTATCCATTCTGAAATGATATGCCGTGCACCTTCCAAAGCATCTTCCGCCGATGTCACCTCGCCTTTTACATACTTAAATGCGATAGATTCTACATCGTTCGCATTTTGGCTCATGATAATTTTTGCCAAAGGTTCTAATCCGTTTTGTCTGGCTTTTTCTGCTTTGGTTTTTCGGCTTTTTTTGTAGGGCAGGTATAAATCTTCAAGCGTTATCAAATCTTGGGTTAATTCTACTTTTTGCTTTAATTCTGAAGTTAAAACATCTTGTTCCTCTAAAGCTTTCAAAATAGTTGCTTTTCGTTTTTCTAAAGCTTCAAATTGTTCTTTAAACTTAACGATGTCGCCTATTTGAACTTCATCTAAATTGCCTGTGCGCTCTTTTCGGTAACGCGAAATAAATGGGATGGTACAGTCTTCATTAAGTAATTCAATCGTGTTTTTTACAGATTGTTGTGGAAGTTGGGTTTGGGCGGTTATGAATTTTAAAATATCTGTCATTAAACTTTTTTAAATAATTTTCGTCAAAAAAAATCTCGTTTTCAAAATAACATTGAAAACGAGATTTATACAAATTTAATAATTTTTTTAATTTCCAGCTTGTTGCTTGGCTTCTTCTACCATTTTTTCATTTGGCAAAATAGCCACGTTTACACGTCTGTTTTTGGCACGGCCTTCAGCAGTTGAGTTATCATACATGGGTTGGGTCTCTCCAAACCAATTGGTTGTAAAACGGCTGCTATTCAACCCTTTACTCTCTAGATAATTGGTCACAGCAGTAGCTCTGTTTTTTGAAAGTGTCATGTTATAGCTTTCGGCACCTGCGCTATCGGTATGCCCTACAACCAAAATATTGGTATCAGGATATTCTTTAAACACATTTACCAATTTGTTCAACGCTGTTTGCGAGGCCATATTGATATTATATTTTTCAGTATCAAAATATACACCACTATTCTCATCAAAAGTGACTACAATACCGTCATCTACACGTTCTACTACTGCTCCTGGGATTTCTTCTTCAATTTTTTGAGCTTGCTTGTCCATCTTATTTCCAATCAACACGCCAGCGCCTCCGCCAACAACACCGCCAATAACGGCTCCTAGCTCACCATTACCACCTTTACCTACGTTATTGCCAATAATAGCACCCAATATGGCACCGCCAGTTGCACCTATAACGCCTCCTTTTTGCTTATTATTTGCATTTTCTACCGCTTTACAATTGGTTAAGCTTATCGTTAGAATAAGTGCAAAAAGTAATAGTCCTATGTTTTTAATATTTGTTTTCATATTGTTTTTTTTAGTTCTTGTTGAAATTCATGTTTATAACAAAACTGCTCCCTGCCATACTAACACTTTGTTGCCACTGCATTTGGTTTTCTGTTAGAGAAGAAAGTTTTAATCTGAAACCTTGGTTGCTTTCTGAGTTGTGCTTTTCATCTGTTGGTTTAAGCAAAAAATCATAGAGACCGGTTTCTGCATCTACTTCTTGTATTGTAAATACAAAATGCCGTTCTCCTGTGAAGCAACTTGTATCATTAATTGTATAAACCCCTGTGTTGTTGTTAGGCACAAACTGCCAAGTACTACCTTCAAAACAGGCTTTTGAAGCATCATTAAACAACACCACATTATAGCTGCCTTCTTGGTTGTAATTTATAGAGCTTAAAGTCCAATTACCCTTAATTACCTTTTTAGAGACTCTCACGGTTTTTGAAGTTCCACAAGCCACAAGGCTCATTGCAATACAAAGTATCAGTAATTTTTTCATGTTTTTTGGGTTTAATTATTTAATACAAAAATGCAACACCAAGTTGCTATTTATGTTACAACATTATTTATTTTGATTATAGCATTTCCATTATAGGAATAAACAGAGCCTCAACAAGATTTGTAGGATGCGTATTTAAGTTCCGTTTGGAAACAACGTTTTGTAGAGTATCATTTAATTTTAGATATAGGTTAAGCTACTTTTTTAAGCAAATCGAAACATGGGCATTTTTTACAACGTTTGTTTTCACCCTTTTTATATTTTTTACAGCAACTGCTTTTTACTTTCTCCGAAGTAATAATACCTAAGTCCTGTAACTTTTTTAATTTCTTTTTTTGCTTTTTTTTGCCCAAAACAAACAATCTAATAAAATGATTGGGCAAAAATAGTTTATTTTTAATTAATCTAAATAAGATTTATTGTTAAAATTATGGTGTGTTATCGGTAGAGGCTGAATTTACTGTTAGTTGTTGAATATCCCTATCAAATAAATATAATCCGCCCTTATCATCACCAATAAGATTTATTTTATCAAGAATGGTTCTTGCCATGGCTTCTTCTTCGATTTGCTCAGACACGTACCATTGGAGGAAATTATGGGTAGCATAATCTTTCTCTTGTAATGAAATATGCACCAGTTCATTGATGCTTTCTGACACAAAAACCTCGTGTTTGAATAACATTTTGAACATTTCTTTAAAAGATTCAAATGTTACATTAGGTGCTTTTAATTCTGAAATATGGGCATGCCCGCCACGCTCGTTCACAAACTTGACCAGTTTTAGCATGTGCTCGCGCTCTTCATCAGATTGGTCATACATAAAACCAGCAACGCCTTCAAGGCCTTTCACTTCTGCCCAACAGGCCATAGCTAAATATATTTGAGACGATTCTGCTTCTATTTTAATTTGATTGTTAAGTGCGCTTTCTATGGCTTTTGACAACATAATGGTTTCGGTTTTTTTGTAAAGTTACAGATTTATTAGAGCTTTTTGAAATAATTAAAACAAAATAAGCGGTCTTTCAAGAAAGCCTATAAATCATTTTTTAATAGGCTTTATTCTTGGGCTTCAAAAACAGCCAAAGGTGCCATTTTTGCTTTGTTAAGCGTCATGGTATTTCCATTTAATGCATAATTATCTGCTTTAAATGGAAATACCATGACGCTTAACAAAGCAAAAATGGCACC
>CAXBNH010000140.1:0-7443 GCA_963976905.1 uncultured Algibacter sp. | reverse complement strand
TGTGTAACCAAGTTTGCGAACATTGCCATGTAGATGCCGGGCCAGACCGTAAAGAAATCATGACTCGGAGCACCATGCAACAATGTCTGGAAGTCATTAAAAATACAGAAGCCCATACTTTGGATTTAACAGGCGGCGCCCCCGAAATGAACCCCGATTTTAGGTGGTTTGTGGAAGAGGCCGCCAAAGCCGGCATTAAAGATTTTATTGTGCGTTCCAACCTGACCATCATTAGAGCGAATAAAAAATATTACGATTTGCCCGATTTTTTCAAAAAACACAATGTGCACGTGGTTAGTTCCATGCCACATTGGACGCGTGGAAAAACAGACAAACAACGTGGCGATGGGGTTTTTGATAAATCCATTAAAGCTTTACAAGAGTTGAATACCATGGGTTATGGCATGCCAGATAGCAATTTACGATTGGATTTGGTTTACAATCCGTCAGGCGCTTTTTTACCCGGAAATCAAGCTTCTATGGAAAAAGATTTCAAAAAGGCTTTAAAGGACGATTTCAATATTCAATTTCATAATTTATTTGCTATTACCAATTTACCCATCAGTCGGTTTTTAGATTATTTGATTGCTTCTGAAAACTATGAAGATTATATGTATGCGTTGGTTGAGGCTTACAACCCTGTTGCGGTTGCCAACGTAATGTGCACCAATACACTTTCTGTAAGTTGGGATGGTTATTTGTATGATTGCGACTTTAACCAAATGCTAGAACTGCCCGTAAATAGTAAAATAAAGCATATTTCAGAATATAATGAAGATTTACTTGAAGGCAGGGATATTGCAATTTCACAACATTGCTATGGCTGTACGGCAGGTGCTGGTAGTAGTTGCCAAGGCAGTGTGGCTTAACATGAATCAAATATAACAAATGGGTATTTTAAGCAATGATGATTCTGATAGCACCCAAGACATGGTTGCGAATTTTTACTTTCCCACTTCAAAAAAAGCCTTAATCATATTTACCAGAAATCCAGAATTAGGGAAATGCAAAACACGTCTTGCTGAAACTATTGGCAAGCATTCGGCATTAGAAATCTATAAGCATTTATTGCAACACACATCAAATGTCACGAAAGAAATACCCGTTGATAAATTTGTTTTTTATTCTGAATCCATTCATAAAAATGATATTTGGGATGCAAATATTTTCAGAAAAAAATTACAACAAGGAACTGATTTGGGCGCAAAAATGGCCAATGCATTTTTAGATTTGTTTCAATCCGGTTATGAAAAAGTCATTATTATTGGTAGTGATCTATTGGATCTAAAACCCAATCATATCACTACTGCCATAGAGGCTTTAAACACCAATGAGGTTGTTATAGGGCCTGCAGAAGATGGCGGTTATTATTTGCTAGGACTTTCTAAAATGCATCCTTTTCTTTTTAATAATAAATCATGGAGCAAACCAAGTTTATTGAAAGAAACACTAAAAGATTTGAAAGAAAATAATATTGTATTCACTACTTTAGAGATTTTAAATGACATAGACACTTATGAGGATTTAATGGCCTCAAAAACCTTTCAATCTCATTTAGAATTGCAACAAAAAATCAAACGAATAAATGATTAAATACATTGAAGAAACAGTAGATTACTTACAAAACAAAGGATTTGAAAACCCAGAAATAGGCATCATACTTGGCACAGGATTAGGGAAGTTCATCAATGAAGTTGAAATTCTGCATGAGGCAAGTTATAACCACATCCCCAATTTTCCAACAGCTACTGTTGAGTTCCACAAAGGCAAACTTATTTATGGCATTTTGGAAGGCAAAAAAGTAGTTATCATGCAGGGGCGTTTTCATTTATATGAAGGCTACAGTTTGCAGGATGTGACATTTCCTGTTCGTATTATGGAAAAATTGGGCATTAAAACGCTTTTGGTATCCAATGCGGCCGGTGCCATTAACCTGAATTTCAAAAAAGGCGATTTAATGCTAATTGAAGACCACATCAATCTTCAAGGCAGCTCGCCATTGGCCTTTAAAGGTGTATCGCTTTTGGGCGAGCGTTTTACAGACATGAGCACACCTTATGATACTGAAATCAATTCAAAATTTAAAACCATTGCCAAAGCCAATAACATTACATTGCACGAAGGCGTTTATGCCAGCGTGGTAGGCCCACAATTGGAGACCAGGGCAGAATACAGAATGCTAAAAATAATAGGAGCCGATGCGGTAGGCATGAGTACCGTTCCTGAAATTATTGTGGCAAACCACTTGAATTTAAAAGTGGCTGCCGTGTCCGTTTTAACAGATGAATGCGACCCGAAACATTTAAAACCTGTTAATATTGAAGAAATCATAGCCATGGCAAATAAAGCTGAGCCACAGATGATTATTCTGTTTAAAGAATTGATAAAAACACTATAAATAATTTAGCAGTCAACAGTTTACAGTATTCAATCAGACTGTAAACTGAGTACTGCAAACTGAATACTAGAAAAATGAGTTACCTAGAAACCACCCACGACATTTATAAAAAAGCTGCATTGACCCCAGATGTTGGCCTTTGTTGCACCACAAACCCTATATGGGAACTGCCGGGATTAAAAATCCCAAAAATCATGCAAGAAATGAATTATGGTTGCGGTTCTACGGTACATGCGCGCGATTTAACAAACAACCCAAAAATGCTTTATGTTGGAGTTGGCGGCGGTATGGAGCTTTTACAATTTGCTTATTTCAACCGTAAAAAAAATGGGGTGGTCGGTATTGATGTCGTTGATGACATGCTGGAAGCTTCTCGCAAGAACTTTATTGAAGCCGAAGCACAAAATCCATGGTTCAAAAGTGAATTTGTAGATTTAAAAAAAGGCGATGCCATGAATTTACCTGTTGAAACCAACAGTATTGATGTGGCCGCGCAAAACTGCCTGTTCAATATTTTTAAAGCCGACGATTTAAAAAAAGCCATTGACGAAATGTACCGGGTTTTAAAACCGCATGGAAAATTGGTCATGAGCGACCCAACGTGTGAGCAATCCATGAATGACACGTTACGTAACGACGAACGCTTACGTGCTTTGTGCTTAAGCGGAAGTCTCCCCATTTCAGAATATGTAAAAGCTTTGACCGATGCTGGATTTGGCACTATTGAAATTCGTGCCCGTAAACCGTACAGAATTTTAGACCCTAAAAACTACCCAACAGAGGAATTGATTTATATAGAATCCATTGAAGTAGCTGCCATTAAAGACCCGATGCCAGCAGATGGCCCTTGTATATTTACAGGAAAAGCAGCCATTTATTATGGAGACCAACCTTACTTTGATGATAAAAAAGGACATATATTAGTTAAAAACCAACCCTTAGCAATTTGTGATAAAACAGCAAGCGCTTTAGCCGTATTAAATAGAGATGATATTTTTATTAGCGAATCCACCTATCATTATGATGGTGGAGGATGTTGTTGATTAGTCATTCCTACGAAGACAGGAATCCAATTCTATAATATAATAATATCTTTAAAAAAATTTATGCTTCCGCAGAAATGACTGTATGGAAAAATACATTAACATCATAAAAAGCGCTTATTCTGGTTACTGGAACTACCTTAAAAACGAGGTGTTTTTCCCAAACAATTGGGACAACTATTTTTATGGTTATTTCTTTATTGGTTTGGCTACTGGAAATTATATTCCCATGGCGAAAAAACCAATCTATTTTTAGAAAAGATTTTTGGTTGGACACGTTTTATATGTTCTTTAATTTCTTCCTATTAAATCTTATAGTTTTAATCGCCTTATCAAACACCACCGCCCAATTTTTGAATGATTTATTAGCGATAATCGGGTTAAAATTAACCGACTTCCAACTTTTTGATGTGGATGATTTACCCAAATGGGCTGGTTTATTGGTGTTTTTCTTAGTGTCTGACTTTGTTCAATGGAACACCCACCGTTTGTTGCACCGCATTCCTTTTCTCTGGAATTTCCATAAAGTGCACCATTCTGTAAAAGAAATGGGGTTTGCTGCCCACTTACGCTACCATTGGATGGAACCCGTGGTTTACAAATCATTGCTTTACATACCCATTGCCATTATTGGGAATTATGACGCTAAAGATGTGGCTTTTGTTTATTTTTTCAGCATCATCATCGGGCATTTAAACCACGCTAATCTGGGCTGGGATTATGGTTTTTTAAAATACATTTTCAACAACCCAAAAATGCATATTTGGCACCATGCCAAAGTATTGCCCAAGCATGTTAGGTTTGGGGTTAATTACGGACTAACCTTGAGCGTTTGGGATTATATTTTCAGAACAAACCATATTCCACACAGCGGAAAGGATATTGAGTTGGGCTTTGAGGGCGACGAACAATTTCCCAAAGATTTTATAAATCAAGAATTATATCCCGTTTCCCGAAAACAAAACGAACATTAGGGAACTTTCCTGATAACAAAAACTAAATTTGATGAAACATTTACACATCATAGCCATTCTTTTTTTAACCATGCTATCTTTTGGTGTAAATCCAGTTCTCAAAAACACTTCAAAAAACGTTTCAAAAACTGAAAATATTAAAGCTTTTGACCACACGATTTGGAATGATTTGCTCCAAAAGCATGTATCCACAGAAGGGCTTGTTGATTACAAAGGATTTAAAATTGACATAAAAAAATTATCAAATTACATTACTGTTTTAAGTGAAAACACACCCATTGATTCTTGGAAAAAAGAAGAAAAATTAGCTTATTGGATAAATGCTTACAATGCCCTGACCATTGATTTGATTTTACAAAATTATCCTGTAAAAAGCGTCAAGGACATTAAAGACCCTTGGAATCAAAAATTATGGAACCTAGGCGGTAAAGATTATAATTTAAACGAGATTGAACACGATATATTAATAAAAATGGACGAACCCCGTATTCATTTTGCCATTGTTTGTGCTTCATATTCTTGTCCGAAATTACAAAACAAAGCCTTTACAGCATCAAATATTGATGCACAATTAAACCATGCCACTAAAGCATTTTTGAATGACGACTCTAGAAATACTATAACTCAAAATCATTTAGAACTCTCGAAAATCTTCCAATGGTTTACCAAAAATTTTAAGCAGAACGGCAGTTTGATTGATTTTTTAAATCAATATTCAAATGTTAAAATTTCAGAAAAAGCAAAAACAAGCTTTAAAGATTATAATTGGGATTTGAATGAATAAAACTATTTGTCATTCCTGCGAAAGCTGGAATCCATTTTAAATTTAAATAAGTACTTAGATTCCTGCCTTCGCAGGAATAACAGAAGATGACGCACAAAATATCCATCATCATCCCAACTTTAAATGAAGCAGACCATATTGCAAATCTGCTAAAATATCTCATACATAGTTCATCCAAAGAAAACATTTCAGACATCATTGTTGTAGATGGCGGCAGCGATGACGACACACAACATGTTGTGTCTGGATTTAAAAACATCATACTTTTAAGTTCTGAAAAAGGACGCGCCAAACAAATGAATGTGGGCGCAAAATCTGCCACGGGAAACATCCTTTATTTTTTACACGCCGATTCTTTTCCCCCTAAAAATTTTGATGCATCTATTATTAACGAAGTGCAAAAAGGCAACCAAGCAGGTTGTTTCAGGATGCAATTTGACAGCAACCATTGGTGGCTCTGTTTAGCAGGTTGGCTTACAAAATTTAACTGGCGTACTTGCCGAGGTGGCGACCAAAGCCAGTATATAACCAAAACTGTATTTGATAACATTGGTGGTTTTGATGAACGCTACATTATTTATGAAGACAATATTTTAATAAATGAGCTATATTCTAGAAAGCAATTTGTGGTCATCAATAAAAAAATAAAAACCTCAGCACGGTTATACAGAAAACATGGTATTTGGAAACTACAATACCATTTCTGGGCTATTTATGTAAAAAAATGGCTTGGGGCTTCTGCCGATGATATTCATTCCTACTACAAAAAACATATCTCTTAATTCATTTTAAACCTTATTCCGTCCCTTTTCATTGGGATACAAACTCGGCAAGTAATCACTTTGAAACACTTCCTTCGTATCTATATCAACACCAGATAATCTCCCCTTAAACGCAGCGCCTGTGTCAATGTTCCAAACATTGGCGGCACGCATGGGCATTTCGGAATTAAAATTGGTGGTTGGGGTGTGACCAATATAAATTTCGTTGTAATGCGTCAATCGTTTTGGGTATATTTCAGAATCTTTATGAATAGTCTTATCCAGCGTCAATACCATTTCCCAAAGGGTTCTATCAAAATAAAATGTAGTTTCAAAAACTTCTTTTTCAACGCCATGCATAGACGTAAACCCAGCGTGGAGAAACAATCTGTTTTTAGCATCCAAATAATACAAGGGCATAGCTTCAAAAAACTCCAAATGTCGCTTTTTATCTTCCGCAGAAAACCCCTCATAACTCAACATGGTTTCTTTGCCTCCATGCATATACCACGTCATATCTACTTTTTCATCCCGCAACCAATCTTGACACCAAACATCGTGGTTTCCTTTGATAAAAATGCAGTTTATTTTTTCGGATAATGTTATTAAAAACTGAACAACCTGTGCAGATTCGCTCCAACCATCTACATAATCGCCCATAAAAATAAGCGTATCATCATCTTTTACCTCTATTTTATTAAGCACTTGTATCAGGGCTTTTAAACCGCCGTGAATATCTCCTATTGCTAAAACTCGCATAACTAAATTCTTTTTGCAAAACTAATGGATCCTGTTTGAAATTACCGTTAATGCTATTAAATAACCAATATCATTTCGAGTATTGTTTTTTCAATAAAGTCTCAGCAGGCTTATTTTGCGGCGTAAACCGATCATTGTTTTCTCCACCCGCTTCTTTATGATTATGATGCCATTTCCAAATAAATCCACCAGTAAACCAATCTTCTTTCCAAAAAGTTTCAAACAACGCTTGGGTAGTATTGGTTTGAGCCTCAAGGTTGATTTGCCCCATATCCCCATCACTTTTCCAAGGCTCTTTTCCTGCATAATCTACACTTCTATAGCCATATTCGGTAAAAAGTATTGGTTTATTGTATTGGGCAGATAACGCCTGAATCGCATTTTTATATACTTTCCAGCCCTCTAAACAGGCTTCAACTGTTGGGGTTTTAGCACTACTTACCGGAAAATAAGCATCAATTCCAATATAATCCAAATGCTTCCAAAAAGGTGTTTTTTCGTATTCATTCCAATTGGCAGCGTAGGTTAATTTGCCTTTGTATATTTTTTTAATCTCGATGATTAAACGTTCCCAATAATCTGGTCTGTGCCCAACAAAATTTTCAAGTTCAGTACCGATACAAAATATATCGATATGCATATTTTCAGCTAATTTGGCATGATTCAAAATAAATTCAGAATAGGACTTTTCTAAAATCTTCCAATCCGCTTCATGCTTCATTTC
>CAXBNH010000139.1:0-7444 GCA_963976905.1 uncultured Algibacter sp. | reverse complement strand
GAAATTTTTAAAAAAACGAATCCCTTTTACATGGCTATATTTGGCTGCTAATGTTGAAATAATTTGCCAAGAATCATCGGTGCTTCCGTCATCTATAAAAATGATTTCATAAGAAAAACGATTGGATTGCATAACTTTTGCAATCCAATCGTATAATTCCGTTAAAGACTCTTGTTCGTTAAGTAGTGGTATGACTACAGATATATTCATGTAACTATTTCAAAAAAAATAATGTTCAAAAATACAGAATTTATTCTGAGCCCGGAGTATTTTTTTTCATCACAGCAGCTACAATAAGTCCAACCACACTAAACCCGGCCAATTGCCATATAATGGATTGTAAAATATTGCCTATGGAGTACATATTGCCTTGATTTTCCATTTTTTCCATGGCTTCTGCAATGGCTTCTGTAGGGACATTGAAACTTTTTAATCGTTCCATTTGCGAATCAATTATTTTTTCCTGTAGCACAGTTGCAGCTTCTGGATCAATAAAATTGAAAATGATAATACTGACCACCGCGCTAATGATAAGCCCAATCAAAATGGTTATAAAATAGGAAGTAAACGCATTTTTAAAACTTATAAATCCTCCAGATAGTTTTTTTGATTGTGACACAGAAAGGATTCCTAATACAATTATGATGACTAAAAAGCTGATACCAAACCAAATTTGGGTAAATAAATCTAGGCTTACAGCGTAGCCAATTACCGTTAATAGTGAAAGAATAGCACCTAAATACATGCCGTAATTTATGGCTACAGATTTTAAAGATTTTTCCATAATTTTGATGATTAATTTGTTAGTTGGTTTATTAGTTCTTAAAGATAGTAAAACGTTACACAAATAGTAAAAATAAAAATAAAAAAAAGTATTGCGCATTTATAAAAAATACTTAAATTTGCACTTCCAAAATTGAAAGTATTAAAAGCATAACGCGATGAAAAAAGGTATACACCCAGAGAATTATAGACTAGTAGCATTTAAAGACATGTCCAACGAAGATGTTTTTTTAACAAAATCTACTGCAAATACCAGTGAGACTATTGAAGTTGATGGTGTAGAATATCCAGTGATAAAAATGGAGATTTCAAGAACTTCTCATCCATACTATACTGGTAAGTCTAAATTGATAGATACGGCTGGTCGTATTGACAAGTTTAAAAACAAATATGCTAAATTCAGTAAATAATTTAAGCATCAAAATATATTTATTAAGCCTTTCAGTTACTGAAAGGCTTTTTTATTTTCTATATTTAATATACTTTTGAATAGCTGAACAATAAGTTTGGGTTATGAGTGGGCAACTTTAAACTTTAAACTTTAAACTTTAAACTTTAAACTTTTGTATGAATTACATTCTTTTTGATGGTGCCTCCCGTAATAATTTATTGCCGTTTACCTTTACAAGGCCAGTAGCAGACATTCGTGTTGGTATTCTGACCATTCGTGAAAAATGGGAAATGTATTTAGATTCTACCACAACCACGGTGACCGAAGATTATCTCTCTGATAAATATCCTATGGTTGAATTGGAGGAAAACGTCATGATAAACGCATCTTATCTGCCTAATTTTGAATTGGTTGAAATGGTAAAGGACTTACAGGAAAACCAAGCTATTTTTAAAGATGAAGATGTTGTTGTTTTTTTTTCAAAAGATACTCAGGAAAATATAAACTTTGATGACTACGAAGCTTTGGAGTTTGAGGGCGATCTTATAAAAATGGAACATACTTGGGATATTTTCTCGAAGAACGGCGACGCCATTCAAGAGGATTTTAATTTACTGACCAAAGGCAGGAACTCGCAACCCATACCATTAAGCAACCATGTGATTGCTCCAGAAAATATTTTTATAGAAGAAGGTGCCCAATTGCAATTCACAACACTTAATGCTAGTAAAGGCCCTATTTATATAGGAAAAAATTCAGAAATCATGGAGGGTGCTTTAATTCGTGGGCCTTTGGCATTGTGTGAAGGTGCCATAATAAAATTAGGAGCCAAAATTTACGGATCAACAACCATTGGGCCGCACAGTAAAGTTGGGGGCGAGGTCAATAACTCAGTGATTTTTGCTAATTCCAACAAAGGCCACGATGGGTATTTAGGAAATGCTGTGCTGGGAGAGTGGTGCAATTTAGGAGCAGATACCAACAATTCAAATTTAAAAAATAACTATGCCGAAGTTCGATTGTGGGACTACCAAACAGAAGGTTTTGCTAGAACAGGTTTGCAGTTTTGCGGTTTGATGATGGGCGATCACAGTAAATGTGGCATCAATACCATGTTCAATACGGGTACTGTTGTTGGCGTAAGTGCCAATATTTTTGGAAGTGGTTTTCCAAGAAATTTTGTTCCCAGTTTTAGTTGGGGCGGTAACGGAGGATTTACTACCTATTTGACCAAAAAGGCATTTGAAGTTGCTGAGGTTGTTATGTCAAGAAGAAAAATTGAGTTTTCAGAACAAGACAAAGCCATTTTAGAACACGTTTTTGAAGAAACCAAAAAGTATAGACGGGAATAAAACAGTTTGCAGTTTCAGTCAAAACAGCTTAGCAACAAACAATTCAACAACAAATATCCATGTTTAAACCCGCTTTTTGTATAATTTTATTGTTAGGTTTTTTTGGGATTTCTCAAAATGAAACATACACCGTTTCAAATATTGGATTGAATGATAAAAAACCTCATTTTGGTTTGTCTTTTGATAAAGAAGGAGGTGTGCTATTTACATCATATTTGGTAAATAAAAATGGAAGGGTAAAGCTGGTTATGTCGGGAGATGGCATATTATCGCTTTACAGTGGAAAGATAACTGAAAAAGGAGAGATAGAGGAAGTTGAAACGTTGCTTATTGACGAAAATGAAGATGTTTCAAACATCACAAGTGCCTCGTATTCGCCCAATGGCAAATACTTGTATGTGACCACAACCTATGAAAACAGAAAAAATAAGCCCAAAGGGAATTTTAAAAAAGAGAATTTCCATATAGAGATAGCCGAGTTTAAAAACGGTATTGGTTGGACAAACTTTAGTGTATTGCCGTTTTGCGAGCCTAAATATTCTTATGCGCACCCCGTGTCAAGTCCTGACGGAAAAGCATTGTATTTTATTGCGAACATCCGTGGCGGAAAGCAAACAGCTAAAGGTGCTTCAGATATTTTTAAAGTTGAAATGTTGGGTAATGAAACGTATAGCGAACCTATTAATTTAGGGGGCAACGTGAATTCCTATAGCAAAGAAATGTTTCCGTTTATTGGCCATGACAATACCTTGTACTTTGCTTCAAATCGACCAGGTGGATTTGGTGGTTTTGATATCTATAAATGCCCTATAAATGCAGATGGCACTTATGGCAAAGCTGAAAAAATGCCAAATCCTATTAATAGTAAAAAAGATGATTTTTGTTTTGTGATTGATGCTGAAAATAAAACAGGATACTTTACTTCAAAACGTGATGGTGGTAAAGGCGATGATGATATTTATTATTTTGAATTGTCAAAGTAGGTTTTTTAAGTTTATGGATGTAATATTTTTATTATATTTAGAAGATTTTTAATTATCTGAATCAAATGATTTCATCTTTGTTTGTTAACAAAATAAAATTTACTTTAGTTTTCATTGTATTCCTTCTGTCAGATATTTTTGTAAAAATTTATTCTAATAATCTTAGTTATAGATTTGTATCAAAACCGTTTATTTTGTTTTCTTTGATTGCTTTTTACTATTACAATACAAGGTGTAATGGAAGGAAAGTTGAAAAAAATGTTTTGCTAGCATTGCTTTTTTTTCTGCTGGGAGATTTTGCTATTTTGAATAGCATGAACAATTTTTTTTTGTTTTTGAGTATTCTTTTTTTTGCAATAGGTAAGGTGTTTTTTTGTTTAAAGTTTAAGAATAAAGAGGATTTTGAATACTCAAGGCTTTTCCCATTCTCTTTGGGGATTTATATTTTTGTAACCTTTATTATTTCTGTAATCTATAAAAATTTGCAGTCATTTTTTATTCCTGCGATGCTCACACTATTTATTTCGCTAGTAATGTTGAATTTGGCCTATTTGCGAAAAGGTCAATTTTCAAAATGGAGCTATATATGTGTGCTTATGGGATGTTTGCTATTTGTTTTTGTTGAAGGTGTAAATGCTATTAGTACTTTTAACAAGGTATTGCTCTTTCCTTATTTTTTAATCATGATTTCTTATGGGGTTTCTGTATATTTAATTGTTTTAGGAATTACGCTTGAAGGGAATAAAGAAGCCTTTTTAGATAATAAAACTTAACTTTTGGTAGTCTTCTTTATTCGGGGGAGTGTTCAAAGGCTTTTAATTTATGACTTTTTAACGCGTTTCAAGTCCAATAAATTAATAGGATTGATGCCCAAACCACTTACGTTTTTCCCTATGAAGCGTATTACTTCATCATAAAAAAGTGGCACAATAGGCGTTGTTTGCATCACTAGGCTATCCATTTTGGTGTATAATAGTTCACGCTTTTTAGTATCGGTTTCTTTAAAAGAATGTTCATACCAAGCATCAAATTGTTCGTTTTTAAAATGTGAATAATTAGGGCCGTTTGGTGAAAAGTTTTTGCTGTAATATAATGATAAATAGTTTTCAGCATCGGGATAATCGGCAATCCAACTGGCCCGGAACATATCCAGTTTCCCATTGGCTTTGGCATCCTTTAACGTGGCTGCGGGAATCACATCTACATTTATAATCAATCCCGTTTTTTGGATTTCACGCTGGATAAATTCACAAAAACTTAAATAATTGCTGGTAGTAGTAAGATTTATTTCAGGATTTTGTTTTCCGGCTTCTGTTTTAAATTGAGCAACCAATTGTTTAGCTTTTTCGGGTTGATAAGTAAAACCAATATGGGCATTATAACCGGGTAATCCTTTTGGGATAAAACCGCCTTCGGCAGGAATGCCAACGCCATTGCGAAGGTAAATCATCATTTTTTTTCTGTCAAAACCATAATTAATGGCTTTTCTCAATAATTCCGATTGTATTTCTGGCACTTCAGAATCCATATAAAAACCCAAATATTCGGTATTCAAATACGGCCCACGAATCATGTTTTTTGTTTCGGCATATTGTGTCCGTAATTTTCCATCAGCTGTTAATATTTCATCTTTGTAGGATGCGTCCAATCCAGAAACAAAATCGATGTTTCCTTGTGAAAACTGTAAAAACTCACTTTGTTTATCGGGTAAAAATGTAATGGCAACAGCTTCTAAATAGGGTAATGGTTTTCCGTTTTCGTCATTTTCAAAATAATGATTGTTTTTTCTGAAAACCAATTTAATGTTTTCTTCCCAACGCTTGAATTTAAAAGGACCTGTGCCAATAGGGTTTGCTCTAAAATCGGTGCCATAATATTCTACGATTTCTTTTGGAACGACCGAGCAATATTTCATGGTCAATAAACCCAAAAAAGCAGGAAAGGGCTGTTTTAATTTAACTTGAAAAAGGGTGTCGTTTATAGTTTTAAAACTTTCAACTTTGTTTAAAACCCAACTTCCGGGCGAAGCGACCTGTTTATCCAATAGACGGTTTAAGCTATATTCAAAATCGGATGCTTTAACTGTTCTCGTGGAATCTTTTCCAAACAATGGATGTTTATGAAAATACACGTCTTTCCGAAGCGAAAAGGAATAGGTAAGGGCGTCTTCACTGACAGTCCAATCTTTAGCAATACATGGATTTACATTTAAGTTTTCATCCATTTGCACCAATCCGTTGAACAGTTGATTGGTTGCCCATATATCGGCCAAATCCTTTGAAAATGCAGGATCCAATGAGCCTATGTTTTTGTGTTCGTTGTACCGGAAAACTAAATTTTCATTGTATCTGTTTGAAGTTTTTCCACAAGAAAAAAAGAAAATAACAATGCAACTAATTGATAAATAACTAATTATTTGTTTTGTAATAGGTTTTATCATATAAGTTATTAATTGTAAATTTGCACACTTTAAACAAAGAAAGTAAATATAGTGAGATTTCCGTCTTCACGGAAATGACAAAATAATTTATGAAGAAAAAAGTCGCATTTTATACGTTGGGCTGTAAACTTAATTTTTCAGAAACTTCTCCCATTGCCAGAAGTTTTGCTGATGAAGGTTTTGACCGTGTGGATTTTTCTGAAAATGCAGATATTTATGTGATCAATACGTGCTCGGTTACCGAAAATGCAGACAAGCGTTTTAAAACCATTGTCAAGCAAGCTCAAAAATCAAATCCCGATGCATTTGTTGCGGCCGTTGGTTGTTATGCACAATTAAAACCGCAGGAATTGGCCGATGTAAATGGGGTGGATTTGGTACTTGGTGCGACCGAAAAATTCAAGATTACAGATTATTTGAACGACCTTTCTAAAAACGATTTCGGCGAAGTGCATTCTTGTGAAATAGAAGAGGCTGATTTTTATGTGGGCAGCTATTCCATAGGGGATAGGACCCGTGCTTTTTTAAAGGTTCAAGATGGCTGTGATTACAAATGTACGTATTGCACTATTCCGTTGGCACGAGGTATTTCGCGTAGCGATACGATGGAAAGTGTGTTGAAAAATGCTAAAGAAATTTCAGCCCAAAATATTAAGGAAATTGTGCTGACGGGCGTAAATATTGGTGATTATGGTAAAGGGGAGTTCGGAAACAAAAAGCACGAACATACATTTTTGGATTTGGTGACGGAATTGGATAAGGTGGCAGGCATTGAAAGACTTCGTATCTCGTCCATTGAACCAAATTTATTGAAAAATGAAACCATAGATTTGGTATCAAAATCCAGAGCGTTTGTACCGCATTTCCATATTCCATTACAAAGTGGCAGTAATGAGATCCTTAAAAAAATGAAACGGCGGTACCTGCGGGAATTGTATGTGGATAGGGTTTCAAAAATAAAAGAAGTGATGCCGCATGCTTGTATCGGGGTGGATGTGATTGTAGGTTTTCCTGGGGAAACAGATGCCCATTTTTTAGAAACCTATAACTTTTTAAACGAACTGGATATTTCATATTTGCACGTTTTTACCTATTCTGAACGTGATAATACCGAAGCGGTTGACATAGAAGGTGTAGTGCCGAACAATGTACGGAGCAAACGCAGTAAAATGTTGCGAGGTCTATCGGTTGAGTTTGTTAAAGAATTTGCTTTATAAAATAAAAAAAAACAAAGCAAATACTTCAGATTTTATATTTTTCGTAAATCGTAAATCGTAAATCGTAAATCAAAAAATCATATCCGTACGCCAACAGGCAGCATACGCTTATATTTTCTGTTGCTTCTCACAAATTTGGCAATAGCAGGACAAGTGGGCATAACGCTTAGGTTGCGTTCTGATATTTGTTCAAAAACAAGTGCCAAGAACTCTTTGCTAAAACCTTCGTCATTGATTTCTTCGGGTATGATAAGTTTGGTTAAAAAAATCTTTCGTTC
>CAXBNH010000138.1:0-7458 GCA_963976905.1 uncultured Algibacter sp. | reverse complement strand
AGCCTAGTAACAGGCCAGGCATTGGAAAATGGCACACTACGTTGTAGCTTAAAAAATTACCGCATTGAACAAAGCGGAAACACCCTGTTAATTACAAATTAAGGTTCGTTCTTAAGATAGTTTTTAAGCCATCCAAGTGCCCCAAGGAATTCTTGATAAAAACAATACCAAAGCAATGCTATAAAAAATAGCAATGGTTTTTAATTTGTTTTTTGATGTAAGTTTACTTTTGTGTTTTGAATAGCCAATGGTTATTAAAGCAATAGCAATGATGTTGACAAATGGATGCTCAACCAAATACAATCTATTTACCGAATCTTTCATAACGCCGCCTATGCCCAACTCACTAAAAGCCTGTAATCTTGGCGATACAAAATACAATATCAACCCAATCAATAATTGGATGTGCGACACAATTAGAGCAAATAACGATATTCTGAAATCTTTGGCACTGTATTCTTTGTCCCTCATAGTTTTAACCACAGCATTTACAGCCGCAATTATTAAAATGATAAGCACTAAATACGCCCAATAGGAATGAAGTAATTTTACGGTGTTATACATGGCTATACGGTTTTATTTATAATGATTTTTTATAATGGTTTAAAAGATTGGTGGTTGATGAATCATGTTTGCTATCTACGCTTGCATTAAATTCTTTTAAAATTTTATTGGCCAATTGTTTACCCAATTCCACTCCAAATTGGTCGTAACTGAAGATATTCCAAATGATACCCTGAACAAATATTTTATGCTCGTACATAGCAATCAGTTTTCCTAAGCTTTCTGGCGTTAGTTTATCAATAAACAGCGTATTTGTAGGCTTATTTCCTTTAAATACTTTAAAAGGCAACAAGGTATCTCTATCTTCTGGACTTAAATTTTGCAATTCATTTAAAACCTCATTTTTGGTTTTCCCGTTTAATAAAGCTTCTGTCTGCGCCAAAAAGTTTGACATCAATTTATCTTGATGGTCCTGGTTACCATATAAAGATTTCGTAAAACCAATAAAATCTGCTGGAATTATTTTGGTTCCTTGATGGATCAATTGAAAAAAGGCATGCTGCGAATTAGTGCCAGGTTCACCCCAAATTAACGTACCGGTTTCATAAGCAATCTCATCGCCATTTCTATCAATACTTTTTCCATTGCTCTCCATAATGCCTTGTTGCAGATAGGTTGCAAATTGATTTAAGTATTGGGAATATGGAATAACGGCTTCACTTTCAGCATCAAAAAAGTTATTGTACCAAACACTTATCAATGCTAAAACAACTGGAATATTCTTATCGAAATCTTCATTTTTAAAATGCGCATCCATTTTGTTAGCACCTTTCAAAAGGCTATCAAAATTTTCATAACCAACCGCTAAACTAATGGTCAAACCCACCGCACTCCAAAGTGAAAAACGACCACCAACCCAATCCCACATAGGGAAAATATTATTTTCGTCAATTCCGAAATCCTTAACACTTTCAATATTTGTAGAAACCGCCACAAATTGTTTGGCAATAGCATCTTTAGGTGCGGATTTTAAGAACCAATCTTTAATGGTGTTGGCATTGGAAAGTGTTTCCTGTGTGGTAAATGTTTTGGAAACCACCACAAAAAGCGTGGTTTCTGGATTTAATTTTTTAATGATTTCATTCACATGATCCCCATCTACATTGCTAACAAAATGCGTGGTTAAATGATTTTTGTAAAATTGCAACGAATCTACCACCATGGCAGGGCCAAGGTCTGAACCGCCAATACCAATATTTACAACATCTGTAAACGCTTTGCCAGTAAAACCTTTTCTTTCGCCATTAACAACGCCATTGGTAAATGATGCTATTTTTTCCTTAACGGCATAAACTTCAGGCATCACATCTACACCTTCTATAAAGCATGGCACATCTTTAGGTGCTCTTAAAGCGGTATGCATCACGGCACGGCCTTCGGTAACATTTATTTTTTCTCCCGAAAAATATAATTCTATGGCTTCTTTTAAACCTACTTCATTGGCCAACCCTAATAAATAACCGAACGTTTCTTCTGTAATTCTGTTTTTTGAAAAATCTACATAAAAATCATCCCATTTAATAGTGAATTTATCTGCTCTATTTTCATCTTGAGCAAATAAATCTTTCATGTGGATGCCTTTTAGGTCTTCAAAATGTTTTTGAAGTTGTTTCCAAGCGTTTGTTGTAGTAGGGTTTATATTTGGTAATGCCATCAGTGTGTTTGTGTAATTAAATTTTTATTTGATGCTTCTTCCTTTACAATTTGTTTTTTGAAAGGGATGCTATCCAACTGTTTTTTTATTGGAGGTATAAAGGCTAAATATTCAACTTTTAGGGAATCACTTATAGGTTCCGATTGCGGCAATTTCTCTCTAAAAGGATCTACTTGTTTTCCGTTTTTCCAAAAACGGTAACATACGTGCGGGCCTCCTGTATTTCCGGTCATGCCTACCCAACCAATCACATCGCCTTGCTTAACATGCTGCCCTACTTTAACTTTACGCTTTTGCATGTGAAGGTATTGGGTCTCATAAGTGGCATTGTGTCTTATTTTTACATAATTTCCATTCCCTCCCTTATACGTAGATTCTGTAACCGTTCCATTTGCCGTAGCTAAAATAGGCGTTCCTACACTCGCAGCAAAATCGGTGCCTTTATGGGGGCGCAAGGCAAAACCGTAATAGGCAATTCTTCTGTTTAAATTGTATCTAGAGGATATTCTACTAAATTGAACAGGTGCTTTTAAAAAGGCCCGTCTTAAGTTTTTGGCTTTTTCATCAAAATAATCGTAGGTGTTTTTGATGCTATCTGTTTCAAATCTAAAAGCATAAAACGGCTCATCCTTATGATTGAAAAGTGCGGCCTTCACTCTGTGGATTCCAGCATAAATAGTGTCATCTATAAATTTATCGGTGTAAATGACCTTAAAACTATCGCCTTTTTGAAGCCGCCTAAAATCAATGGTCCAGGCATATATTTCATCTGCCAATTTATTGGTCAGAACAGGACTCACCCCTTGTTCCTGTAAGGTTTCGGAAATACTACTGTTTATAAAGCCCGTTACTGTTTTTTCAACATATTTGATAGGTTTTGTGCTGGTATAAGCATGAATGGAATCTTGAAAATTAATGACCACATACTCTATCAAATTGGGCTGATAAATAAAACATTTGGGCGTTTCCAAAGAGTCTTTGTCACATAAAAGCGTGTAAGGTTTTCCTATTTGCAAACGTGCGATATTGAAGGTATCCCTGGATTTTTCTACTATATTGAATATTTTTGGATACCCGATTTTGTTACGTTCTAAAATAGTTCCAAAACTATCGCCACTTCTTACGGTATCTCTTTTTACAACAAAATCATTTAGATTGAAACCGAATTCATAAACAGCTTCTTCAACAGCATCTACTGCGGCCAACTCTTCTTCTGAAAGAACCGGTTCTTTCGGGTCTTCTTTACAAGCTATGCTGGTGATAGTAAATAATAAAATTATTAAACCGTTTTTCCCCAATCTTCTAATTCCTTCTCTGTCCATAAATCTGGAAAAAATATTCTTTTTTGATATTTTGGATGCATGTATTTTACCCATTCGCTTCCTCCTGTTGCTTCGGCGGTTTCGCCACCTATTTTTAAATAATGATTTGCAGCCTCGTAATGCACCATGACCCACTTTATATTTACCGTGTAATCATAAAGACGCATGGCGTCAACCAATTGCTTACTTTCTTGATCTGCTTTGGGCAGTGTTTTAAAAACGCTCCACAAATTGCGTGTATCATGAAATTTTGCAAATCTAATAAATTCGTCTTTGTATTTCTGTTCAAAAACTGTTAATGTATAGGTTTTTTTGCCCGTTTTGTAATCCTTGCCTGCTGCTTGCCAATATAAATGCTCAAAAGCATCATTATAAGAAGCATCAGAGGGGAACGCATCCCTAAAGCGTTTATCGATTAAATTAATGAATTTTGTAGAAGCGAACTCAATTTTTCGGTATTGGGCACTTTGAAAACCGCTTGCTGGTGTTAATGTGGTTCTGAAATCTGTGTATTGTTTCACATCCATACCATCTTTCATAACGCTGAATGAGGTGGTAAGCATCTCAAAATAGCGCGTGATGCGTTTCATTTTTCCCAAAAGCATCACAGCATCAACAGCATCGCTTTTGGCAATTTGCTCTATTTCAGAAAGTATCATTTTAAAAATGAGCTCGTTGATTTGATGGTACATGATAAATACCATTTCATCGGGCAATGTGGTGCGCTGTATTTGAAGATTCAACAAAGCATCTGTTTGAATATAGTCCCAATACGTAAGTGGTTTGCTGTGGAACAATCCCTCTAAATGGGTTTCCAAATCTTGGTCTATACTCTCAAATTTTTGCTTAAGCCTGTTGGTTGTTTTAGAATCCAATTTCTTTATTGATTAACTACAATTTTAAAAGGATGCTTTAATCCTTTAAAAGCCTCTAAATCTGCTCTTAATGAGCCTACCGCTAAATCTGCCTTGATGCGTAAAGGTACTTTATTTTTATCTTTTGATACCCAAAGGGTTAAACTTTCTTCTTCTTTAAAAACACGGCCTGCCATCACATACGGTCTAAAAACAAGGGATTCAATTTTCCCAAATTCAGTATCAATGGTCTCTTCGCCTAAATATTTCAATTTAAACCCATAATTTTCTTCATCAAAAAACATACTTATTTCAACCTCATCACCTTTTTTCAGGTTTTTGGTATCTAAATTATTCCGTAAATAATAAAAGGTAGAAACCATATCTTGAATGTTCGGTTTGGTATCAAAAACCTTTTTTTCCTTGCGCTTTTTGTTATTAACGTGGGCTTTGTTATTTACTTGGTCAAAGTCAATTTCTATATCTTTGGTGTGCCCGCCTTCATCAATATTCCTAACAAATTTATAGGGTTTTATAGTTTTTTTGTCAAAATAGCTTTCATATCTATCTTTGACCTTAAAAAACCATTTTATCATGCCTGTGGTCCAGCCATTCCCCACCACATGGTACACGTCTTTTCCATCTAAATTGGCATCTTTTACGGCAAGTGTGGCATTTCCAGCTTTTAAAAATCCACTGTAGCTCATTTCAAATTTAAACCATTCGCCCGTGTCAAATGCAGATTCATTTTGAGCCACAGAGGTTTGTATCGTAATTATTGCAAGTAATATAAGTAGTGATTTTCTCATTTTTTTTGGGTCATTGTATTGTAACTTCTTTTAAAACATTTTATTGTTCTTACCAAAGAATTACAATTACTGTTCCAAAAATAAAAATTTTATGGAGACCAACTAATATAATATTTGGGTGTTAACAATTATTTGACCTAAACACCTTTATAATAAAGCAATTAAAACCAAAAACCCACATTGAAAAACCAAATGCTTCGTTTTGTTTCGGGCGACCATGTGTATTTTGCTTCAATGGGGCCTAAAAACGTTTCGATGGAATAGCCCAAAGCATAACCTGAGTAGTCTGGATTTAAAAACCACTCACTATTGGTAAAAAGGTTATCGGCCACATTGGCATAATTGGCCGCAAAATTGATGTGGTGTTTTTTGAAAATCTCGGCATCCAATGTCAAAGTGCCTTTTATAAAACTATCGCCAGAAAGCGCTATAAAATCATACCCTAAAAATGGCACATAGTTGTTGATGAATCGATTGCCATAGCCCCCAAGACCAAAATTAAGGTAGGGATTGGCATCTTCCCCGATCCTAAAACCGCCTTGTGATTCCATGTTTAATGACAATACGTTTAAAAAACCAAAGGAATAGCCCATGGTAGCTTTGGCTATTGAAAAATTCAAGAAATTATTATTGAAATCTGATGAGTACAAATACATATGAAAATCGCCATCAAATAAAAATCCTTTTTTTGGAAAATATTTGTTATCGTAAGTATCTAATTTAAGTTTCCCGAACAAACTAAAATAATTGCTTTTTTCAAATACGGTTTCATCTTGATTATTATCGTTTGTAATGGTTTGAGAGGTTAATTTTAGCCTTTTATGCTCTGCCCCCATCGTTAAGTAAAAATCTTTTCTGAATAAGGTTTGCAGATAAATCTGATTGGTAAAATCATCCACGTTCAAGGCTATTTTATTGATGTTTATCAACGCTGCTTGTTCTGGATTCCATATGGCTTGAGCTGCCACATTCTTATTGAATTCATCATAACGCGAACGCAAGCCAATACTCCAATAGAAGCCTTTATCAATAAAATATTCAAAATCATACCTGACGTTATCGCCGAGGATAAAATCCAACGAAGCCACATCATTTTTGGCAAACAGCCGTTTTTTTGTGAAATTGACCAATAGCGAACTTTTGTACAAATCGTCATAATGAATCCCAACTTTTAAAAATGTGGTTCTGGCACTTTCCCTCAATACCGTATTCAAATCATAGCCTTCTTCATTTTCAGAGGGGTTCAATTCATATAAAAAATTGTCAAAATTATTAGTAGCAACCAAGTTGTTTATGCCGCTATTGAAATCATCATAACTTACCGTTGTGTTCGCCTTCAACTTCAATTTCCCTAAAACATAAGATCTTGTGTAATTGCGCAACCCTTCTATACGTATGGTATTTATTTTTAAACTATCCAGAGGTTTTGCAGGTTTTAACCGCTGTTTTTTATGGGTTTGTTGCTTAAAAACCTTATTTAGCGCATAGAGATTTAACATGGCAGCATCTTCGCCCGTTTTTATGATTTGCTTACTGGCATCAAAGGAAATCACATTAAAATCCTTGATGTTGGGTTTTATATAAACATCTGTTTTTTTAGATTTTAACTTCATATCCCTAATGGTCCGGTAGTTATTGATTTGAAGTAAGATTTCTGGCGCCGATAGCAACTCTTTTCTAGTAGCCAAGCCATCTTGCACATCCACACCTATAATTATATCCGCACCCTTTTCCCTAAGCTCGTCCACAGGGTAATTGTTTGCCACGCCACCATCAATCAAAACCTGATCGTTGATAATTACTGGTTGAAATAAAGATGGCAATGCACTACTTGCCATAACGGCCTGTGCCAAATTTCCTCTATCTAACATCACGGCATTGCCCGTTTCAATGTTGGTTGCCATACAAAAAAACGGAATGGGCAATTGGCTGAAATCATCCGTATTGTTGGTATGCAGCACTATTTTAGAGAGCATATTATAAATATTCTGCCCTCTTGACAAGGCCGATGGTAATTTGAGCTTGAAGTTATCAAAAGGCAGGGTTATAGCGTATTTTTCTGAACTTTCACGTTCCCGAAACGTTTTGGCATCTCTTGGCAAATTATCACTGATGATATCATCAAAATTCAAATTATTGAAAATAGAATCTATCTGTTTGCCTGTATAACCTGACGCATACAACGCACCAATCATAGAGCCCATACTGGTGCCCGCCACGTAATCAATTTGAATACCCAAACTATCAATCACTTT
>CAXBNH010000137.1:0-7467 GCA_963976905.1 uncultured Algibacter sp. | reverse complement strand
CAATACCTTTTATAATAGCGAGCGCATTTTCATTTTTACCTGCTTCTAAACACGCTACTGAGGCACCTTCACCTAACACCATGGTGTTTTGGGTTTTGTTAAGGTCTAGGGCACGGCAAGGAAAAGATTCTTCGATACTTCGGCTATGCTCAGCACAGGCTTGCTTAGAATGACAATCTTGGTTTAATTTGGCTTTGGAGTAAATCTTCAACGCCTGCATTTGAGCCATGGTAAATGGTGTTAATGGCGCTTCACTACCGCCCACCAAAAATTTGTTGCACATGCCTGAGTTTATCCATGCAATGCCGTTCAACATGGCGTGCAATGCAGTGGAACAGGTAATGGAATGGCTGATTTCTGGCCCTTCGGTTTGCAAATCGTGGGCTACCCAGGAGGCAATATTCCCCAAAGTTGTAGTGGGCGAACTCAGGGTTTGTGCTTTTTTGTTTTTTAAGAAATCTTCGTGGTAGGTTTCAAAAAGCTGTGTGGCACCACGGGAAGAGCCTATGTTGATTCCGAAGTTATCCGAGCCGTTCCATCCTGCTTGTTTTATGGCTTCTCTGGACGCATAGATTGAAAATAAAACCGTATTGTCCAACGATTTGTATTTGTTATCCGATTGCTTTATGTTGGTTATTTTGATAACTTTTCCATGCTGCATCCAATGATTTTCCTAAGGGAGAAATGGAAGCGATGGCGGTTATGGAGATTGGTTTTTGCAAGATTTTGATTTTTTCAAATTTAGACTATTGCGAAAGATTCTTCTATCACTTGATAGACTTTTTGTAATTGTTCTTCTGTAATCACATACGGTGATTGTATATAAATAGTGCTTCCTAACGGACGTAAAAACACGCCATGATCCATAAAAAATTTGAATAGTTTATCACGCAGATTGCCATAGCGTGCCATGGTCACATCTAAATCCAATGCGAAAATAATGCCTGTTTGCCTGATGGATTTTACTTTTGGGTGGGTCTTAATATGATTTCCAAAAGCTTCGTGTGAGGCGATAATCGTTTTTATATTATTTTGAATGGCTTCGGATTGCAACAGTTCAATACTAGCCAAAGCCGCTGTACACGCTAATGGATTTGCAGAATAGGTATGCCCGTGAAATAAGCCTTTACCAATAGCATCGCTATAAAACGCATCGTATATTTTTTTGGAACACGTGGTAAGTGCCATAGGTAATAAACCGCCAGTCAATGCTTTGCTCAAACACATAATGTCAGGTTTGGTTTCTATATAATCAGATGCAAAATGTTTGCCTGTTTTACCAAAACCCGTCATCACTTCATCTGCCACGGTAATGATGTTGTGGTTTTTACAGAGTTTTAAAATAGCATTTAAACCATTTGCATCGTGCATTTTCATAGCTGCGGCACCTTGCACTAAAGGCTCGTACACAAAACCAGCTACTTTGTTTGTTGAGGCAATGTCATTTAAAAGCCGTAAAATATTCTGATGGTTTTCCCCATTTGGAACCGGAATGCGCTTCACATCCAAAAAGAAATCTTCAAACGGCCCATTGTAAACCGATAAACCTGAAACGCTCATAGCGCCAAACGTATCGCCATGGAAACCATCTTCAAAAGCTATTAAGGTATTGCGTTTTTCACCATTGTTGAAATGGTATTGAAGGGCCATTTTAATGCCAACTTCAACAGAAGTAGAACCATTGTCGCTAAAAAAAATCTTGTTTTGGTTTTCTGGTAAAATTTGGATGAGTGCTTCACTTAATTTTATGGCGGGTTCGTGGGTAAATCCACTAAAAACCACTTGGTCCAATTGTTGCATTTGGGCAATTACTTTTTCTGTAATATAGCTATTGCAATGCCCGTACATGCAGGTATACCAAGAAGCAATGGCATCAATATAGTCGTGGCCCTTTTCATCGGTCAGCACACAGCCTTTTGCTTTGGTAATGGCAATGTTTTCTGGGTGCAGTTTATGTTGTGTTAGCGGATGCCAGAGGTGTTTTTGGTCGCGTTGCGAAAGAGGTTTCAAAAGCATTGTTTTTGTGGTAAAGTGCAAAGATGGGGATTCATTTCTTTTTAGAATAATAAAACCAAATAATTGTGTTTTGAATTTTTTCATTAAAAAAACCATCTGTTTGTCTTAATAATTGTATATTTAATAGCTGAAAACTAATGCATTAGCCATGGTAAAATGGGATTATTATTTTGCATTGCCCTTTGTCTTTTTGATTTTCACAGCATGTTCAAAAGACGATGATTCTCCTATATATTTTAAGGATTTAACGGCTACCAAAGCCTTCAGTTTTATTGAAGGCACCATAACCATAACCATTGATGCCCAAGAATTTACAGATATTACTACATCATCCACCAATCCAAAAGTAATGATAACAGAAGTGAACGCAACCACCTATACCATTGGGGCATCTGAAGCAGCCACCACAACCATAAATGTGCAACTTAAAAACAATGGCAATACAGAAACCAAAAGCATCGATTTGAGTTTTTATGAGCATGGCATTAAAAATTTTAGTGTAGTTGAAGGCATTGAAATAAGCGTGGATAATGCAGATAAAATACGAACGCTCATGGGAGAACCAGAGGGCAAAGAAGATTCGGCTAGTGGCGAGCGGGAGTATTGGTATTATTTCTCTAAAGGGTTTTCGTTTTTAATCAACAAGACAACAACAGTTGCTGATGAATCTAGGCTATATGGAATTGAATGGAAGCGAACCCTAAATGGAAATGAAAAGCTAGGCAATCATTATCAGCATGAAATTAGCAAGCCATTGATAATTGCCAACGGACAAGTTCAAATGGACGCTATTATAAATAAACTTGGGCAACCAGATGAAAAACATGTGAGTGCCACAACAGGAAGCCCGCTTAAATGGTACGTGTTTAATGAAGGGGTCAAGCTATTCTTTAACTCAGATTCTATAGATGATTATACAGGTAAGGCGGTACTTTATATTGATATTTTCTAAGTTTTTTTTAATTAAAAGCTATTTGAGTTTTTCTCTAAATAGTTCTGCATATTCCTTAATCACATGCTTATCAAAATAAGGCTCTTCATCAATACGTCCAATAACAGGAACTTGTGTCATTTTTTCAATAATAGATTCAGTTGATTTGTGTTCATTTCCACTGAAAATTATGGACACCTCAAAACCTTTTTCTTTTAAGGTATTTACGGTTAAAAGCGTGTGGTTGATGCTTCCCAAATAATGGCGCGATACCACAACGACTTTATAATTGGGTTTTATTAAATCTAAAATGGTTTGGGTATTGTTTAAAGGTACCAACAGACCCCCAGCACCTTCAATAACCAAGATATTTTTGGTTTTTGGGACTTTAAATGTTTTTAAATCTATTTCAATCCCGTCAATTTCAGCGGCAGCATGCGGGCTCATTGGCGTTTTTAAGGCATATGCATTTGCATGAAATTTTGATTTCGAATTTGAAATCAGTTTTTTAACTTTTTGGGTGTCGCCATATTCCAATTCGCCCGCTTGTATGGGCTTCCAGTAATCGGCATCCAAAGCTTCGGTTATTATAGCGGCGGCTATGGTTTTGCCAACATCCGTTGAAATGCCTGTGATGAAATAAGTTTTGTTTTTCATTCTAATACTTTAATAAATAGCTACAAATTCGTGATTATATATGTTGAGAATATTTTAAAAACAGAGAAAATAATTTGTGTATTCGTGGCTAAAAAATCATCTTAAATCGAATTCTGTTTTACAAACTTCGCATTTGTACTTATGTTTTGCGTGTAATGGAAGCGTTCCAAAAAGGAAACCAAATATAAAACCAAAAAAGGATTTTAAGTCTTTTATAGTAGAAAACAACTCTATTTTTTCGCTGCCGCATTGTGGACAATGCATGGCATTGCCCTCATCATCCATAGAATATTTATTAATGGAATTTAAAATATGTTGGGCTTTCAAGGCTTGATGCGACAGCACTTTTAGTTTTACGCCACCAATGGCGTTGCTTACCAAGGGGTCTGTATCAATGGTAAAATTATCTGATAGAAAAACCTGAATGCCTTCAGCTTCCAAACGCCCTTTTATAATCTGTGCTTCAGAGGAATATTGAAATCGGGCTATGGTTTTGAAGGTGTTGCTCATTTGAATTTATATAACATTCGATACGATGTTTCGACAGCTATCGGGAGCGTTCAACATGATATTCAACTTACAAAAGTAACAAGTAGATTCAACACTTTCGATATTTCTTCTTTTGAATTGAACGCATGCAAACAAAAACGCAAACGCTCTTGACCTTTAGGTACGGTAGGCGATAGAATGGGCTTGACATCAAACCCGCCTTCTTGAATTTTTTTGGCCATGTTTTTTATGGTTTCATTGCCAGTAATGATGCAGCAATGTATGGCCGAATTACTAGAAATAAATCGGTTTTCAAGCTTATTGTTAATGATTTCAGCTTTAAAATGCTTTATGTTTTCATGTAGTTTTTGAATTTTATGATGCAGTTTTTCGTTACCGTTCGATACTTCAAGTTCATTATAAACCGCATGAATGGCTGCCAAATTATGTGGGGGTAAAGCTGTAGTGTAAATAAAACTTCGTGAAAAATTAATTAAGTATTGTTTTAATTCTGCGCTTCCTAAAATGGCGGCGCCGTGGCAACCCATCGCTTTTCCAAAAGTGACCAAGCGTGCAAAAATGGCGTTTTCTAAGTTTAAATCTTGAATAATTCCAACACCCTGATTTCCAAAAACACCAACGGCATGGGCTTCATCTACAATTAAATGGGCGTTGTATTTTTTAGTTAATTCTGAAAGTTTCATTAAATCTGGCGTATCGCCATCCATGGAGAATACAGATTCGGTTACGATGTATATTTCAGTATCTAAAGGACTTCGACTGCGCTCAGTCTGGCATTTTTTTTCTAAATCAGCTAAATCATTATGCTTGAATTTATAGGCCTTAGCGTTGCCCATAGAAATTCCGTCACGAATGGAGGCATGGATATATTCATCATAAAAAATGACATCGCCACGTTGTGGTACGCTGGAAAAAAAACCAACATTGGCATCATAACCCGAATTGAAAATTAAAGCTGCTTCATTATTATGAAATTTGCAAATCTGGGTTTCCACTGAATCATATAATTTATGATTTCCAGAAAGCAATCGCGAGCCTGTGGCACCGTTTTGCGAGATATTCTCACTTTTAAGGAACTCGTGGGTTTTGCTAAATAAATCCTCCGATTTTGAAAACCCTAAATAATCGTTGGATGAAAAATCTATTGAATTATTCTGTGCACCAAGTTGGCGCAAGGCATTGTTCGCTTTGCGGTCTTCTAATTTTTGTTGAAGTTTTTGTGGTAACATCTAGCAAAGGTAAAGAAAAGACTTTTTAGGTTTTGACTTAGGATAGGTTCAGTTACAAAAAACTGAAAAGAGTATTTAATAAGTTGTTTTTAAATAAAATTATTGTTTTTCAATAATTTTATTATATTTGTTATCGAAAAACAATAATAAGATACTTGATTATGACTAAAAATACCCTTTTAAATGTTGCAATTACATCCTGCAAGATTACTAAAATGATTTTTATTTTGCTTTTTGTAGGATTTACAGTAATATTTATTCATCTACAAATAGATAGAAGCTTTTACAGTTCTAAAAAAATTAATGTTAACCCTGATTCTGCAGGTTATTTTTATAAAATGAAGTGGAAATCAAATACAGATGAAGACTATAATAAAATATTTATACTGGATAAATTAAAAACAGGGTCTCTTTATATCACGTACCTAAAGTTGCTTGGAGGTTTAATTTTATTGTTTTTGTGTATCAGGGAGTTTCAAAAAGTTATGCAATCCGTAAAAAGCATTAAAACATTTGGGATGAATAATGTACGGTCGTTTAGAAAAATTGGACAGTTTTTAATAGCATATGTTGTTTTAACAAGTTATGCCTCCTTTCGTTTTGAAAATGGCGGATTTAAAGGAATTTCCTTATCCTTTACAGTACTATTTTTAATATTATTTGCATTTATAATGGCTGAGATTTTTAAAGAAGGTATGGTGTTGAAGGATTAAAATGAACTAACCATATAACTATGTCAATAATTGTAAACCTAGACATCATACTTTCCGAAAGAAACATGAAAAGCAAAGAGTTGGCAGAAATCATTGGTATTACCGAAGCAAATTTATCGATACTAAAGTCAGGCAAAGCCAAAGCGGTTCGATTTTCAACGTTGGAAGCCATTTGTAAAGCATTGGATTGCCAACCCGCAGATATTTTGGAGTATGTTGAAGATTAGTTTAGCATGAAAAAGTGTATTTTTGGAATTCAATAAAAACACTTCTTGCAATGAAAATCACTTTTTTAATCCTGTTTTTTGTCATGTCCGCTATGGGTTTCGCCCAAAACAATTATATCGTAAAAACAGAGGACGGGCGGCGTGTTTTGCTTAAAGCCGATTACACTTGGGAATATATTGATGCCGAGAGCCCCATAGCAAAATCCGTAGAAAAAGAAATTTCTGAGTCTACTGAAAACAAAGGTTGCAATTTGGCTAAGGATTTTGAAGAGCCAAAGCTTGACAACAAAATCCAATCACAATTAAAAAAAGGACGTGCTACGATAGATCATATTAAAAAGAAAGTGGCCAAAGATTATGATTGCACCGTAGCTGATGTTTTGCTGCTATCTGCTTCAGAAAAAAAATCCAATGGCGTGTACCATTTTTGCGCAAACGGCACCAAGGTTACGTATAAACGTAATGGGCATGCCATTATAGAGGGTGGGAAGTTTTTTTAATCTAAATACACCATTTTCCCAGTTTCCTTTGATGCTTTTTTGTCAATCCATTTATAGTTGTTTGGAACGGTTGCATCAAGTATATCAATTTGTAAAAGTTCTGAAATTTCATAGCCAATCAAGAAGGCTTCTTTGTAGTCGTACTTTTCATATAATTCCCAATGTTTATTTCTGTCATACCATAAATTAACTTCAAATATTTTATCGCCGTCTTTAAGAGGTTGATGGAATATTGAAACATATTCGTAATTGGATATGGTTTTCCATTGCCCTAATTTTACAGGCCCTATTTCAATAGTAGCTCTAAATTTGGAATTGTCTAAATCTATATAAACACTTTGGTGGAATGAAAATGCTACGCCAAACCCAATTAAGTAAATGACAGATTTTATATGATGTCCCATGTCTATTAAATATGGTCATCACTCCAATTGGCATTATATAATGTGTGCTAAAAAAGCAATGGCTGTTGTAAAAAAGAATGAAGCAATTAAACGCTGCCATAATGGACGTTGTTTTTCAGATACAATTATGTTTTCTTTCATCTGTTAAAGATAAATAATTCTATAAATTTACAACATGTACGCCCTGGTAGATTGTAACAATTTTTATGCGTCTTGCGAACGTGCTTTCAACCCTAATTTACGCAACAAACCTATTGCTATTTTAAGCAATAACGATGGG
>CAXBNH010000136.1:0-7473 GCA_963976905.1 uncultured Algibacter sp. | reverse complement strand
ATTTGGGGTATTGGCCAAATAGCTGATGACAGCCCTAAAAAGGCAGAACCTTTGGTAAATCTTTTAAGTGATGAAGATCCTGAAATCATTGCACAAGTCCTTAAGGTTTTAGGTGATGTAAAATACACAAAAGCCGCAACAAGTTTCATTGGGTTATTAGCTCATGAAAATGCCAGGGTACGCTTTTTTGCCGCCCAAGCTTTAGGTAGAATCAAGCAAAAAGATGCCGTGCAGCCACTAATTGATATGTTGGAAGCTAACAACGATGAAGATGTGTATTTGAGACATGCCGCAGTATTGGCTCTTTCCCGCATAGGAAACGCTGAGCCACTCATAGCCTTATCAAACAATCCGAACAAAAATCTTAGATTGGCCGCTGTATTGGTTTTACGAAAACTACAAGATGCCAGAATCGCAACCTTTTTAAACGATGAAGACCCTTATATTGTAACTGAAACAGCCCGTGCCATAAACGACGATTGGTCTATTGAAGGCGCTTTGCCTGCATTGGCAAACCTATTGACCTCAGACCGCTTTACAGATTCCGAACCTCTTTTAAGAAGAAGTATCAATGCCGCATTGCGTGTTGGTGGGGATAAAGAATTGGATAATCTTATTGCCTTTGCCAAAAGACAAGATGTTACCAGTGTTCTTAAGCGTGAGGCGTTAGCGGCTTTGTCCACATGGACAGCCCCTTCAGTTTTAGACCGTGTTGACGGGCGTTTTAGAGGGGAAATCCACAGAGACAATACCGTCATAAAATCTAAATTAATTAAAGAAGTCCCCATATTTTTAGAAGACAAAGATCCTAATGTTTTAATTGGAATCGCTGATGCTTTAAGGCTGATAGAAATTGATGCTTTTAACGACAAACTGTTCCAAATTTTCAAAACAAACACATCTCCACAAGTTAAATCAACAATGCTTCAAGCATTGGGCGACTTGAATTTTAAAGACATAGAAATGGCCGTACAAATGGGTATGCGAAATAATGAACAAATGGTGCGTTCAACCGCCATTGGCTTGATTGAAAAATTGGATATTACCAAAGAGAAATTGCCAAATGTGGTATTGCCCATTTTTAAATATGGCACTATTGGCGATCAACAAAAAATGCTGAGCACGCTTGGAGAATTGCCTTTTGAAAAAACAGAAACCATTTTAGAAAACTTAGCCCTAAAAGCTAAAAGGAACCAACTCTCCAAAAGCATCACACTTGACTTAACTGAGGCTATTGAGAAATCAAAATCAAAAAACCTGATGGCCCAAATAGAACAAGTGAACAACCAAAGCAATACCATGGCAGCTTATAAAGATGCTTTGTTTGGTGGCGACGCTGGGAAAGGCTATGATGTATTCAACAACAATTCCACCGCACAATGTGTGCGCTGCCACGCCATTAATAATGCTGGCGGCAAAGTAGGGCCTGAGCTGGGCCATATTGCACGCACGCTTAATAAAGAACAAATTCTTGAAGCGCTTATTGAACCAAGTGCTCGATTGGCGCCTGGCTTCGGAAGCGTTATAGTAACCCTTAAAGATGGGCAAGTGATTACTGGTGTCCTAGAAAAAGAAAACACCCATGAATTAATCCTAAGAACTTCAGAAGCTGAGCCTATGGAAATCCCAATTTCTAGAATTAAAAAAAGAGAAAACATGGTGTCATCTATGCCGCCCATGGGCACGCTTATCAACAAAAGAGAGTTACGGGATTTGATAGCTTACCTTTCAACTTTAAAATAAGAACAAGTAATGATTATAAAGAACTTTCAACATAGTATTTCATTTTTAATGTTCTTATTTACAATGGGCATACTACAAGCCCAAGCTAATAAAAACATTACAATTAAAGGCAAGGTATTAGACAAAAACTCTAACCAACCCATTGAATATGCCACGGTTTTAATTGCAGATAACAACACCTTAAAACCCATAAAAGGAACAATTACAGATGCCAATGGCAGCTTTTCAATAGAAACAACAGCCACTAATTTTTATATTGAAGTCAGTTTTGTGGGTTACAAAAAAAGCATGTTCAATAAACCCAAGAAAGCAAATGCCGTTATCGATTTACAAACCATTTATTTGGAAGAAGATCTTGAGAGTTTATCTGAAATAACCATTATCGCAGAAAAATCAACCACCGAATTTAGGTTGGACAAACGTATTTTCAACGTGGGTAGCGACCTAGCTTCTTCGGGTGCTAGTGCTTTGGAAGTCTGGAACAATGTCCCTTCCGTGAATGTAGATATTGAAGGCAAAATCAGTTTACGGGGCAGCCAAGGCGTTCAAATATTGATCAATGGCAAACCTTCCGTACTTGCTAGTGGCGATGGCAACAATGCCTTAGGCACCATTACGGCAGAAATGATTGAAAAGATAGAAGTCGTTACCAATCCATCTGCTAAATATGATGCCGAAGGTACTTCGGGAATTTTAAACATCATTTTAAAAAAAAACCAAAAAAAGGGATTGAACGGGTCGGTTTCCCTGAATGTTGGCACGCCAGACACGCAAAGTTTCGGGCTGAGCATCAATCGTAGAACTGAAAAACTCAACATTTTCAGCCAAATTGGTTTGGGAAAAAGAACCTTTCCCAGATATACCGATGCTACAAATAATGATTTAATAAATAACACATTACTACAAAGCAAAAGTTATAGCGAAATGCATGAAAAATTTTATAATTTCCTTTTAGGCTCTGATTTTTTTCTGAATGAAAATAACGTCATTACCCTTTCTGTAAATTATGCTTTTGAAAAAGAAGATACGCCGGGCACAAATAATTACACTCGTTTTGATGGCAATGGCAATTTAACAGACGAATGGCAAAGAACGGAATTCACACTGGCAGACAACCCAAAATGGGGCTATGAATTTCAATACAAAAAAGACTTTGTAGACCATAAAGACCATGATTTGTTGTTTTCAGCCATCGGTTCTTCTTTTAGAAAAGACTCCAAATCTGATTTTATAAATACAGTTACTTTTGGCACGAACGAAGAAGATAGCCAAGAAAAAAACCTTACGGATTATGGAAGGGTGGAATACACTTTCAAATTGGATTATACGCGGCCTTTTTCAGAACAATTTACTTTGGAAACAGGCGCGCAATACTATTTACAAGATGTATTCAATGACTACGAAGTACAAGATTTAACCAATGGCATTTGGGTAAGCGCCCCTAGTCTTACCAACGTATTTGACTATAAGCAGAATGTGCTTGGGATTTACGGCACCACAAGCTATGAAAGCGAAAAATGGGGTGTAAAACTGGGCATTAGACTTGAAAACACCGATTTAAAAACACTCCTTGAAACTACCAACGAAAAACGAAACCAAAATTATTCCAACCTCTTTCCTAGCGTGCATACCTCCTATAAAATTTCAGAATCACTTTCTTTGCAAGCAGGTTATTCGAAACGCATCAACAGACCAAGCCTTTGGGATTTGAATCCATTTTCGGTGAGACGGGATAATTTTAATATTTCTCAAGGAAATCCAGATTTAGATCCTGAATTCACAGATTCTTATGAAATAACAAGTATTATAAAATTGGGCGAAGTATCATTGAATTTAGGAACTTATCATCGCTATACAACAGATGTTATTGAAGAAACCATTAGCTATGAAAACAATGTCAGCACCAGAATGCCAATGAATATTGGCAGCAACAATACGACTGGTATTGAAATCAACGGAAAATATTCACCAGCAAATTGGGCCACCATCAGCGCTGATACCAATTTTAATTTCTTTAAAAGAAAAGGGGAATTTCAAGGCACATCGTTTGATTTTACGGGCGATTTATGGTCATCAAAATTAAATTCGAAATTTAAACTCCCCGCCGATATTGATTTTGAAGTCACTGGAAATTATCGCTCGCCATTTAAAGCTGTTCTGGAAAACCGTGCCGAAGAAATTTATCTAGATGCCGGCATCCGCAAAAAAATCATTAAAGGAAAAGTCATCATCAACCTCAGCGTTCAAGATGTGCTTGCTTCTAGAAAATTCATTGCTTCAACCACGCAACCCAATTACATATTGAATAGAGAAAGTACCCGCGGCAGGTTTGTAACCCTTGGTTTGAGTTATGGATTTGGAAAAGGAGAAGCTATGGAGTTTTCTGGGCAGCGACGACGGTTTTGATACCCTAAGAAGTCCGTTTACAAAAAAGCCCTTCAGGTTTCAAAAACCTGAAGGACTAAAATTATCTAAACAATAAAAAGTTATCTTAAAGGAGTTCCCGTAACATTTTCACAGCCGTTTCCGCCGTAATGTCACGCTGTGGCGAACCAAACATTTCGTAACCTACCATAAATTTTTTAACAGAAGCACTTCTTAATAAAGGTGGATAAAAACTCATGTGCCAATGCCAATGATTATTAGCTTCCCCATCTGTTGGTGCTTGATGGATACCACTTGAATATGGAAATGATGTGTTGAATAGCTTGTCATAAGCCTTTGTCAATACAGCAATCGCTTCAGCAAAATTTAGAGCTTCTTTTGAATCCATTGCCAAAATATTTGGCTGTGCTTTTTTAGGCACAATCATGGCTTCAAAAGGCCAAACCGCCCAAAACGGAACAAGCACCACAAAATCATCATTTTGAAAAATGATTCGTTCGTTTTTTTTCAATTCCTGAGCTAGATAATCGCCTAATAGACTGCTTTTATTTTTATTGTAATAATTAAGTTGTTGGGTGTTCTTTTTATCCACTTCGTTTGGAAGCGTGGACTGGCTCCAAATTTGTCCGTGCGGATGCGGATTGCTACAACCCATCACAGCGCCTTTGTTCTCAAAAATCTGTACGTAATTGATATTTGGGTTTTCTGCCAATTCCTTATATTCTTTTTGCCAAGCAAACACCACTTTCTGAATCTCATTAGGGTTCATGTGCGCCAAACTTTTGGAGTGATCTGGACTAAAGCAAATCACTTTACATATACCTGTTTCGCTTTGCGCCACCATCAACCCATCTTCTACTGAAAATGTTTTAGAATCACTTTGCAAGGCCGCAAAATCATTTGTAAACACAAAAACATCTTCATAGTTTGGATTCTGCTCACCATTGATTCTTGTATTTCCAGCACACAAGTAACAACTTTCATCATAAGACGGTCTTTTTTCATTTGAAACCACTTCGTTCTGACCTTGCCATGGTCTTTTGGCGCGGTGTGGCGATACCAAAACCCATTCTCCAGTCAATATGTTCAATCGTTTATGCGAGTAATCCTGTAAATCTGTATTCATTTTATTTTCGAATATTTTTGTAATTAAATCAATCCTGTTCCATCAGACAAAGACACGGCATAAATAGAGCAGTCTTTGTTAAACTTGTTTTTATACGCTTTTGAAGCAGCCTCTTGAAATGTTTTAGAGCCACTTTTTGAAACCAAATTAATGGTACAGCCACCAAAGCCACCGCCCATCATTCTTGCACCAATAACCTGACCGCTTGCTTTTGCTTCATCTACCAGAAAATCCAGTTCATCGCAACTTACTTGGTATTGTTTTGAAAGTCCGTGATGGGATCCATAAATCAATTTTCCTAATGCTTCCATATCATCTTCCTGCATGGCTTTCCCAGCATTTACAGCTCTTTCGTTTTCTTGAACAACAAACAATGCTTTTTGATAATCTTCTTCAGAAACTTTGCCTTTTATGGTCAATAAATCTGCTTCCGTAGCATCTCTTAACGCTTTGATATTCAACATTTTTGAAATGGATTCGCAAACGAAACGCCTATTATTGTAGGCACTATCGGATAAACTATGCTTTACATTGGTATTGATCAATATCAATTCATAATCTTGAAAATCAATTTTAAAAGGCTTGGCTTCAATGGAACGGCAATCTAAAAGCAAGGCATGGTTTTTAATTCCAAACATGCTGGCATATTGATCCATAATACCACAATTAACCCCTGCAAAATTATGCTCTGCTTTTTGTGAGATGTAAATCATGTCTTCGCGAGAAAGCCCTAAGCCAAACGTTTCATTCAACCCTACAACCACACTATTTTCTAACGCTGCCGAAGAGGACAAACCAGCTCCACCAGGAATATCACCGCCAAAAACAATATCAAAATCACCTATTTCAATACCTTTTTTCTGAATTTCGGACACAACACCCAAAATATAATTTCCCCAATGCTCGGTATCCAACGGGCTGATATTACCCAATGAAAACTCAATACCATCATTCATATCCACCGCATAGGCCGTAGAAACTCCGGCATCACTTTTTTGGATCGCTGCTACAATACCTTTATCAATGGCAGCAGGAAACACAAAACCATCATTATAATCGGTATGTTCGCCAATAATATTGATTCTTCCTGGAGAAAAAACCATCAAAGGCTCTTTGTTAAATTTACTCTTGAAGCTACTTTTAATATCGTTAATCATTGCTTTGTTCATCTTCAATACGGTTTAATTCAAAAAAACTGAATGTTATTAATTATTAATTTCTAAAGACCAATTTAAACTATAGCTTTCATTTGGATTTAAAACCTGTAAGCCTATTTTATTATTAAAACTATCTGAAACGCCTGTTGTAGGCTCAATAGCGATGGTGTTTGCCTTTGGCGGCGTGTACATTTGCAAAAAGTTTTCTTTGGAAGATGCCTTGATTGCCAAATTAAAATCCGGTGTTTTAAACACTACTGTATCAGAATCTAAAATATAGCAATCGTCCAACTGTTTGTCCTTCACTTCAAAAATGCCAACGTTATCAACTTCTTCTATATCCCTTGTAATGTTTCTGTCTCCAAAAACCAATTTCTTTGTTGAACTAAATTCAACCGTACTTTTATATAAATTGCTAGTAGAAAAATAAGGATGCCAACCCAATGTAAACGGAAAGGCTTTGGCATCTGTATTTTTAACGGACACTTTCAAATTTATGCCTTTTTTGGTTAAAACGTATTCCAATTGCATGGAATATGTATAAGGAAACCCCTTGGATTCTTTTAGTTCGTCATATTGCAAGACAACCGAAGCACTTGTTTCTGTAATATTTTTATCTATAATTTTAAATGTTTTGTTGTAAACCAATCCGTGAAGCGCATTGTTTTCTTGTTTTTGGTTCGCCTCTAACTGAAATTCTTTATTATTAAAAACATAGATACCGTCTTTAACCCTGTTTGCAAACGGGAACAAAATAGAAGATGCATAGGTATCAGCATAAGGCAACGGATGCAAATCTTTAATAACTTCATGGCCGTCGAGAGCCAATAATTGCAGAGCGGCACCTTCATTCAAATTAATTTTTGCGTACACTTTGTCTTTAGGGTTTTCCATTTCCAAAATATGCGAATCTTGATTGTGTTTGATGTTATACACTATTTTATCTTTTTAAGTTATAAGGAATTTCTAATGATTAGGTTATTAGCGTTTTCTATTTTCAGGTGTTCTTTATTCAATATCATTTCAGCCAAACACGCTCCCATTCTATTGAAATCTGTTGAA
>CAXBNH010000135.1:0-7523 GCA_963976905.1 uncultured Algibacter sp. | reverse complement strand
CTTGTTCAAATAACTCTTGAGCCAAAGGAGCATTTTCATAAAGGTCTAAACCCATTCCTGAAAATTGTGCGCCTTGACCTGGAAAAATGTATGCGTTCATAATTGATTCAATTTTTTGTGTTGCAAAAATAAGGATTATAAGTTTAGCTGTTGTCTATGGTTTTAATAATTTTGGCAGGGTTGCCAGCAATAACCACATCATCTGGGAAACTTTTTGTGACTACCGAGCCAGCACCGACCACCACATTGTTACCAAGGGTAACACCAGGGCAAATGGTGCTATTGCCACCAACCCAGACATTGTTACCTATTACAATAGGTTTGGCAAATTCAACACCGCTATTTCGAGTTTTATGGTCTAGCGGATGTGTGGCGGTGTAAACCTGTACATTGGGTGCAAACATCACATTGTCGCCAATGGTTACGGTAGAAACATCCAAAATGCAACAATTGAAATTAGTATAAAAATTTTTACCTGTTTTGATATTGTAACCATAATCACAATAAAATGGAGGCTCAACATATAGGTTTTCTCCAGCGTTGCTCAAAAGTTGATTTGCAGCTTTGTTGCGTTCTTCTATGTTATCTATGCTTAATGTATTTATTTTGTGCATCAGCACTCTGGCTTGATAGCGATCATCAATAAGTTCTTTGTCATTAGGAGCGTATAATTCGCCCGCTATCATTTTTTCTTTTTCAGTCATAAAGAATAAGTGATTAATTGAATTTTAATATAAGAAAAATTATAGATTTTGAGAAGCCGCTTCGGCACAACGTTCGCCATCCATAGCTGCGGAAACGATGCCGCCAGCATAACCGCCACCTTCGCCACAAGGATATAAATTTGTCAGTTGTGGATGTGCCAAACGGTCATTTCTCGGAATGCAAACGGGCGATGACGTTCTGGATTCCACGCCTACAATATTGGCTTCGGAAGTATAGTAGCCTTTCATTTTTTGTCCGAATGCCTCAAAACCTTTTCGTAATCGGCTTCCGATTAATTTAGGTAATAATGAATGTAACGGTGCGGAGTTTAATCCCGGTTGGTATGAGGTCGGGTTCAAATCATTAGATAATTTGCCTTCCACAAAATCTGTTAAACGTTGGGCAGGAGCCACCTGACTGCGGCCACCAGCGGTAAAGGCTAGTTTTTCTAAATTTTTTTGATATTCCAACCCTTTTAAAACGCCAAATTTTTCATATTTATGTAAATCTGCACCCACATTGATTTCAACCACAATTCCCGAATTGGCAAATAAGTTATTTCGTTTGGAGGGAGACATCCCGTTTACCACCACTTCACCATTATCTGTAGCTGCTGGCACAATAAATCCGCCTGGGCACATGCAAAAGGAATACACACCTCGGTCATTAACTTGCTGCACCAAACTATAAGAAGCTGCTGGTAGCAATTCGCTGCGTTCGCCAGAACAATGGTATTGTATAGAATCAATGATATGTTGCGGATGCTCTACCCGCACGCCCATAGCAAACGATTTGGCTTCTAAATTAATGTGTTTTTTATGTAATAGGTAAAAAATATCGCGAGCCGAATGCCCCGTGGCCAAAATGACTTTTTCAACAGATATGTCTTCGCCATTTTGCAGTTGAAGGGTCTGTATTTTTTGGTTTTTAATACTGAAATCGGTTACCCGTCTTTCAAAATGAATCTCGCCACCATAGTTTAAAATGGTTTCCCTGATATTCTGAACCACTTTTGGGAGTTTATTGTTGACAACATGGTCTTGGTTGATGGCTTTTAAATCACGTCTGCGGTCTTTCACGTTTTTGCCACGCTCTAACACAATGGGTTTAAAACCGAGCTCGATACATCGCAACGCTGCATACATGCCAGCAGGTCCAAATCCAATGATATGGATGGGTTTTGCTTTGGAAACATCTTTATAGTCAAATTGATACTCTGACGTTTTTGGCAATACTTCCCGAATATAAACCGCTATTTTATAATTGAAAATGATTTTAGGTTTTCTGGCATCGATAGATTTTCGGAGTACTTTTATGCCTGTAATATCTTCTCTAAAAATATCCAGGGCTTGCGCCGATTTTATCACTAAAATATCGCTGATTTCTTCTTCTTTGAGTGTAATGCGAAGCTGAATGTCTTTTACCATGTGGCAAAATTAATGAAAATAGTGTTGGGTTTTAAAAAAGAATTCCTTGATGACTTACATAGGTATTTCTACTAAAATGGTAATGAAAGCGAATTTAGAAGCTAAAGACAGTGGGCCATTATCATGATTTTTTACTCAAGTTTATATTGGCTATATATCTTAGGGATATTCAGAGTATTGACATCGCCTTGGTGTATGAGCAATCGGTAACGCAATCCAGTAGGTTGCGTTTCAGATAATGGTACCGCGGTTGCTCCAGGGAAAGGGTAAACTGCATTTTGCATACTGTGTTGAGAGCGTAAAATCCATTGATTTGTTACGCCTGGATTATCGGGATGACATAAAATGGTGATTCCTGAAATAGAGCCTTCTTTAGCTAAAGAACCAGAAATATCCATCCAATTGTCTGCTTGTGTGGACAGGTTTTGCGGTGATATATTTCCATTTGAACTTGTGAATATAACATCATTTGGTAATTTGATCCTTTGGGAAAAGCCACCATAGCCTTTTTCATCTTCAGAGCCACCGATGTGCATATTTTTTTCTAAAGCAAGCAGGGCTATTTCAATATCGATTTGTCTGTAATTTTCTTTTGAAGGATATACTTTTATGGTCGTGGTTTCCTTTAATATTGGTTTTTCTTTTCCATCTGTACCCAGCCACTGATTGGATTTCCAAAACACTTCAGCCTGTATGGCTTTGGCATGTTTTTTTACTTTGATTTTTTTAACGGATGTGACGTCCCAACTAAAATCCTTTATTTCCCAACCATCTCCGATACGTTTGTCTCCAATGTACAATTGGTGCCATGCCCAAAAGATACCTCTGTGGTGCAAGTGGTCTTCGGGGAAATCTTCTGTTAAAATGTGTCCATCCAAAGTGTAAAGTGGGTGGATGTAGTTGGCTCTTGGATAAGTGCCATTAAGAGATTTTTCTGCAATTTGATAATTTAAAATACTGTCTTTGCCTTCCGTAAAACAAACAACTTCAGAGCTTATTGTAGTTTTAACTTTTTGAGCATTTATAAGGTTTAATAAACTACTTAAAAATATTAAAATAATTATCTGATTCATTTTTTTAATGTTTTTTATAAACCTAATATAATCCATTTGCTTCAGAAAAAAATTACACATATTGTTTTTGATAACTGAGTGATTTCAATAGCTAATTTCCTATTAATATTTATGCTTTTAGTTTTTATCAAATTTAAGAAGCAGGCTCAGGTGTTTTCAGATTTGAGACAGTTACGGGGTTCTCTTGGGTAGAGCTCTTATAATATTCTAAAGATGCTACTTTCTTGTATAAGTAATAAATGAAAAATCATATTTGTGGTTTTCATCTTTCTTATGCAGTATCGTGTTTACTTCTTTCCATTGCGAGTAGTCGATTTTCGGAAAAAAAGTATCAGCTTCAAAATCCTCATGCACCCGTGTTAATTCAATTTTATTGGCAATAGCCATGGCTTGCTTGTAAATTTCGCCACCGCCAATAATGAAAGGTTGTGTGTCACTTTTTGAGGCATCAATGGCATCTTCTAAACTGTTGACTATAATAATGCCTTCGGGCACTTGGTAGTTTGCCTGTCTGGTAATGACTACATGGGTTCTGTTTGGTAACGGTTTTGGGAAGCTTTCAAAAGTTTTTCTGCCCATAATGATGTGATGCCCATTGGTAAGGCTTTTGAAATGTTTTAAATCATCACTTAAATGCCAAATTAATTTATTGTCTTTGCCAATGGCATCATTTTCGCCAACAGCCACAATGATAGTGAGGTTGGTGTTTTTTGGTTTCGGTAAGGCTTTTTTCGGAGCATCTTCTATATGTTTATCTTTTAGGATTTCTATGCGTTCTTTTTGTTTTGCCACTAATTTATCGAGTTGGTTCTGTTCCCAAGATTTTCCCATAAATTTATGGGTAATGAACACATTGAATACGTGGTATAAAAACAAGAACAACCAGGCTAAAATGGCATATACAAACCAATCTGTTTCAAAAAGTGTAACTCCTTTTCCAAAACCGAGACCTAAATTGAGGAGTATTAAAAATAACGAACCAATTAAAAAAACAACAAAATGAGCGTACAAGCGTTTTTTTTGTTTGATGCGTTTTTGAGCGTTTTCAATCAACTCTAATTGGTCTTTATCTATCTGGGGGACTTGCTTTTTTTTTCCGAACATGTTTTTAAAAATAGGAGTGTAAAGTTAACTGTTTTTAATGAGATATTGGCTTTTTGTTATTAATATCCTTTTGGTTGAAAAGTGCTGAAAATCAGTAAAAAAAGAAATTTTTGGATGTTAATATTATAAATATTGTTAGCTAATTTTGAATACTTTAACTATTATAATAAGCTATATTATTAAATTGATAATTATTTGTTTTAAAGCAGGTTAATATAGCCAATGGTCGATTATTCTTTTATACTTTTGCATAAAATAACACACAAAAAAATTAAATTATGGCAATTACAAAGCAATTTTTAAAAAGCAAGCCAGTTTGTAAAGTAACTTTTGCGCTTCCTGCGGAAGATGCAAAAAAAATTTCTGTTGTTGGGTCTTTCAATGACTGGAATGAAAAAAAGTTACCTCTAAAAAAACTAAAGAATGGTACTTTTAAAGGTACTGTAGATTTGGAGACAGGAAACTCTTATGAGTTTAAATATATTGTTGACGGTGCTTACGTTAATGATGAAGCTGCGGATGCTTATGCATGGAATGATTTTGCTGGAGCAGAAAACGGTTTAATAAACTTGTAGTAGTTTAAAAAAACTTAAAACTGAAAAGCGCTTTCTGTGAAGAAAGCGCTTTTTTTTATACGGCTACCGCGCCTTTAATGTGTGGATGTGGATTGTAATCCACTAAAGTGAAATCTTCAAAAGTAAAGTCGAAAATATCTTTAACCTCTGGATTTAATATCATTTTTGGAAGTGGTCTTAAATCTCTTGAAAGTTGCAATTGTAGTTGTTCAAAGTGATTGCTATAAATATGAGCATCACCAAAAGTATGAATAAAATCACCAGCTTCGTAGCCACAAACTTGCGCCATCATCATGGTAAACAAGGCATAAGAAGCAATGTTAAAAGGAACGCCTAAAAAAATATCAGCACTACGTTGGTATAACTGGCAGGATAATTTTCCGTTAGCTACATAAAATTGAAAAAAGGCATGGCAAGGTGGTAGAGCAGCTTTTCCATTGGCAACATTTTCGCTAAAACTTTTTGAAGTATCTGGCAATACCGATGGATTCCAAGCAGAAACCAACATGCGGCGGCTGTTGGGATTGTTTTTTAAAGTGTCAATAACTTCCTTTATTTGGTCAATGTCATCATTGTTCCAGTTGCGCCATTGGTGCCCATAAACAGGGCCTAAATCACCGTTTTCATCGGCCCACTCGTTCCAAATACGCACGCCGTTTTCAGTAAGGTATTCAATATTGGTATCGCCTTTTAAAAACCAAAGCAATTCATAAATTATGGATTTTAAATGCAATTTTTTGGTCGTGACCATAGGGAAACCTTCGCTTAAATCAAATCGCATTTGGTAACCAAAAACACTTTTAGTGCCCGTGCCCGTGCGGTCTCCTTTTTCATTGCCGTTTTCTAAAACGTGTTTTACTAAATCGTGGTATTGTTGCATATTATTTTCTGCCATTCAACTTCTATCTGTGAAAAAATAGGGAGAAGAAGTTGTTTAAATTAATCAAAAATATTTTCGGAATAAAATTAAAAAATAAAGCATCGAATCTTTAATATTCGATGCTTGATAATATAAAAAGTTATTAACTAAAGTTTTCGTTTGGCGAATAGGTGTTTAGCGTTTGGAAATTTCATCACGGATATGGGCCGCTTTTTCATAATCTTCACTGGCAACCGCTTCATTCAATAAATTATGAAGCTCTTCTATCGTTTTGCTTTTGTAGTTTTCTTTATTGGTTTTTGGTTCCATTTCATTAGCTAAAAGATCATCTACCAAAATGCTGTCCTGTTCAGATTCTTCTTCTTTTTTTCGTTCTACTTTTAAATAGATACCTGCTTTGTCCAAAATATTTTTATAAGTGAAAATAGGTGCTTGAAAGCGTAATGCCAAAGCAATGGCGTCGCTGGTGCGCGCATCAATAATTTCTTCAATTTTGTCGCGCTCGCATATTAAACTGGAATAAAAAACACCATCGACCAGTTTGTGGATGATGACTTGTTTTACAACAATATCAAACCTGTCAGCAAAATTTTTAAATAAATCGTGGGTAAGTGGTCTTGGCGGGCTAATTTCCTTTTCTAAAGCAATGGCAATGGATTGGGCTTCAAAAGCCCCAATAACTATGGGGAGTTTGCGTTCACCATCCACTTCATTTAAAATAAGTGCATAAGCGCCATTTTGTGTTTGGCTGTACGATATGCCTTTAATATTTAATCTTACTAAGCTCATAAATTTGAAAACGCAAAGAACTGTTTAAATTTAGACTTTACCAAACCACTTTTTGTAGATTTTAGGTATAAAATCAATTTAAACAGTCCTCGTTTAATGATACAATTTATAAAAAAATAATTTATTGTTGCGCTTTAAAGGCTTTTAATTTTTCGATAAGTTGAGGTACCACTTCAAAGGCATCGCCAACAACGCCATAATCTGCAGCCCTAAAAAATGGTGCTTCAGGGTCAATGTTGATGACCACTTTTACTTTCGATGCATTGATGCCGGCCAAATGCTGAATAGCTCCAGAAAGACCAATGGCGATGTATAAATTGGACGCTACGGGTTTTCCTGTTTGACCAACGTGTTCGCCGTGTGGTCGCCATCCTAAATCGGATACTGGTTTGGAGCACGCTATGGCAGCTCCCAAAACGTCGGCAAGTTCTTCAATCATGCCCCAGTTTTCTGGGCCTTTTAATCCGCGTCCGCCAGAAACCACAATTTCTGCATCGGCAATAGATACTTTATTGGCAGCTTTATCGACAGATTTTACTGTGATTCCAGAGTCTGGAATATTAGGCGAGAAATCTTCTGCGGAAGCATCGCTTTTATTTTCAACCAATCCAAACGTGTTTTTGGAAACACCAATGAGTTTAACGTCGGTGTCTATTTGGGCTTCTTCAAAAGCTTTGTTGGTAAATGAATTGCGTTTTACTTTAAAAGGCGTAGTGGATGAAGGCGCTTCAATAACATTGGATGCATACCCGGCATTTAAGCCAATTGCCAACAGTGGGGCTAGATATTTGCTATTGATGCTAGAACTGATAATTACCACTTTTGCAGCTTCTTTTTCTGCGGCCTCTTTAATGGCTGTTGCATATTTTTTAGCATTGAAAGCGTCTAAGGCGTTATTGTTTATGTTTAAAACTTTATCAACACCGTAGTTTCCTAATTGCGCTGTGTCTTTTGCGTTAATGGTAACAGC
>CAXBNH010000134.1:0-7538 GCA_963976905.1 uncultured Algibacter sp. | reverse complement strand
GTTCTTTTATGGAAGCCGACGGATTTGTGAAATCATAATTCTCTTCAACATTTTCCAGAATAGTTCCAATAGCTTGTCCGCCTTTTATACGGTTCCAAGAAGTGTCAATACCATCAAAAATATTGGTTTTGTCTTGTGGCATGTCGCCTTTTATCAATTCGATATATTCCTTGGAGGCACCACGTGAACCCGTATTGCCAAAACCTTGTGTTTTGTGCATGCTTCTACTTAATGACGCAATTTCAGTATTGCTCAATCCGCTTGACGGAAAATAAACGCCCATATTCAAACTGAGCAAATTGGTTTTGTCTGTTTCTTCAGAAATCCTTCCCCAACTGTACGTATTGAAAAACATGCGTTTGGGCTGCCAGAGGCTAGCCTGTTTTAGTTGGGCGGGATATGCAGAAGGATTGTTGGCAAGGTCAAAAGCCTCTATGCTCAACATGGCAGAACTGGTATGATGCCCGTGCGTGCTTCCTGGAGTTCTGTGGTCAAAACGGTTGATAATCACATCGGGCTTGAATTTCCTGATGGCTAATACCACATCGTTTAAAACGTCTTCTTTGTTCCAAATGGCCAAGGTTTCCTCGGGGTGTTTGGAATAGCCAAAATCATTGGCTCTTGTAAAAATCTGTTCGCCACCGTCTATGCGTCTGGCTGCTAATAACTCTTGGGTGCGAATAACGCCCAATAGCTCCCTGATTTCTGGGCCTATTAGGTTTTGACCGCCATCGCCACGCGTCATTGATAAATAAGCGGTGCGAGCTTTTACATGATTGGACATGTATGAAATAAGCCGTGTGTTTTCATCATCGGGATGTGCCGCCACATACAACACCGAGCCTAAAAAATTGAGCTTTTGTATGGATTGATAAATCTCTGAAGCATTTGGTTTTTTAGGGTGCTGTGCGTGTATAGAAACTGAAATAAAACAGACCAGAATAATCGAAAGTAATCGTTTTTGCATAATAAGAGTTTGCTAATTTTCAAATATAAAAAAGAAACCAGCGACATGGCTGGTTTTAGTTTTTATTTAACGGTTTGTATAACTTGAGTAGTAGCCGACTTCAGGGGATTCATTTTCTTTTTATAGTTTCTCTATTTACAACATTTCCATCAACATCATAATTTATGAAATCAATGAATGGGATATTACCATCCCTGGTTACTTTTACTGCTAAAAAACCTCCACTCACTCTAATAAATTTATGTTCAGGCCGTTTATCATTGGGGTCCCATCCCTGGGCATGAGAGTTGCTTGACGGTCCTTGACTAAATTCCATCAGACCTGTTTCTGAATCAACTGATACATATTGCCAATGCCTATCGCCATTGATTACAAACATTTTTTGATTAGCAACATATGTTCTTAGCCATTCTCCTTCTGTTTTAAACGAATCGTTTGAGTGATTGTCAACTTTCTTCGATCTATCAGGTCCTACTACTGGAGTAGGCGAACATAGAATTTTAAAAGTAGCATCTGATGCTTCTACACTTTCTTTAAACCAATTTATTTGTTCTTTCCCCCAAATAGTTTTGTCTTTTCCATCTGGTTCTTTATTGTTACTTCTGAACTCTCTACCCTCTACGAACCATATTTGAAGGTCTTTTCCCCATCTAAAAGTTCTGTAGGGGTTTTCATCAGTAGGTGTTTGCTCATTCCTAATTAACAAACCATCTTCAAAAGTTAATTCACCAAACGGAGACGATGAGGGCGCTGCATCGTTATCAAGTAAATCATGGTCGTCCTTTTGTATATACAAGGGTGTGTTGTTATAAAATTCAACTAAGGACGGCCAAGAATTAATCGCATGCCATTTATGTCTTGCGAGTTCTACATTGTAGACCATTGGGCCCAGTCTGTCATAATAAACATAATCCCCTGTTTGGCAATGGAACAATGGATTTAAATCACGCATGCTATCGTAAATCTTAAATCCGCGTTTAGGGTCATCATGATTCCAGAAGTATTGACATGTTGAAGAGGTAAACAATACTGGTACTGGTTGATGCGCTAGGGAGGTGTCGTAAATGATCCCTTAATTTCTGTAATTGGTGAATTACCTTTCCTTTAGCCTTGTATTACCAAAGAATACATTGTATTTGGGCTTAAGCCTGTAATCTTTTGTTTAAATGTAAAGTCTTTGTAAGGAGAAACAAAAGCCCAGTCGGTAGTAATTACCGTGTCTTTTGACTGTAATTGTATTTTAACCTGACCGAATGAGCCTTCAACTGCCCCGTCCATTTCACTTATGGGCATATTATTATCAAAATCAATAGGGCTTTTATAGCTATCTACTTTTGTTCGTGTTTGATAGACAAGGGGTTTTCTGACTTACACAGTTTTATCCAAATTATTGCGGTTGAATCTGTTAACTCTCCAATCTTAAATCCATTAGTGAAGTATACGGCATCCATATTTTGCGTGTATACATTTGTAAATAGAAAGCTAACAGTCCCTATTGAATTAAAATTTTTTTTCTCATTGAATTTAATTATTATAATCGCTATTTGAGGCTAACCCACAAGGATATGAAATCGTTTTAATATTTTATATCTAAAGTTAAACGAAGGTATCGGTTTTTTTCTGATAAAGTCAACTTTCGCTATTGGAAGTTATTTTGTTTTGCCAAAGTTAAAATGTAGTTCTGAATTGCGTTAGGGATTGTAGCGGCATCCTTTTGTTTTTCATAGTAAAGAATATTTGAACCAATAGTTGGCACGAAATTTAATTAATGGATGCCTGCCTTCGCAGGAATGATAAAAAACAAAAGATACAGCAAAAAGCCCGACCCTTGTGGTAACGACCAAATAATGACTGTTTAAAGCCATTTTTTTCGTTTAAAATAAATAAGCATTCCTATAAAAAGTGCAATCATCACGCCCCAAAGGATGTAATAGGAATATTTATAGTGAAGCTCTGGCATGTGATCAAAATTCATCCCATAAATGCCTGCAATAAAGGTTAATGGAATAAAAATGGTTGCCATAATGGTAAGCACTTTCATGACTTCGTTCATTTTGTTGCTAATGGAGGTCATGTACATATCCATAAGGCCCCAAATCATTTCTCTGTAAATGTCTATGTTCTCAGAAATCTGTATAATATTGTCATAAATATCCCTAAAGAAATGAAGCGTTTTGTTTTGGATTAGTGGTGATTCGTGCTTTTCAATTTTATTGATGATTTCCCTTAATGGAAAAACATTGCGCCGTACCCTTAGTACCTCGCGTTTTAAATTTTGTATCTGTACGCTTATTTCGTCTTTGGTAAAGCCATTGAACAAATTATCTTCAAGGTCTTCAATTTTGTTGCCCATGGTTTCAACAATTACAAAATAGTGGTCTGTTACCGCATCTATAAGTGCATAAAGCAAATAATCTGAACCTAGGCCCCTAATTCGGCCTTTGCCGTGCCTGATGCGTTCTCTTAAGCCATCAAAAACATCGCCATCAGATTCTTGAAAAGTAAGCACGTAATTTTCGCCCAATATGAAACTGACTTGTTCTGAAATGATATTTTCATCGGTATCATAATACAGCATTTTTAGGACTACAAATAGGTAGCCATCATATTCCTCAATTTTTGGGCGTTGCGAAATATTCACGATATCTTCGAGTGTGAGGGGGTGCAGTGCGTAATGCTCTCCTAATTTTTCAATGGCATCTACATGGTTAAGCCCATGTTATGGATTTTGAATATTTGTACTGAAAGAGGTCTTCTACGTTTTGAAATTGATTTTCCTGTAAGGTTTCTAAGGTAAAGTCAAAAGTTTCAATAAACAGTTTTTGTGTTTCCTTGTTGCCGGTATAGATAATAGACCCGGGTCTGGTGCCTAGTTTTTTTTCGTATTTTGAAGTTCTGGTTTTTTTCTTGTTCTTGGCCATTTTTATAGCTTTTCTTGTTATAAAAATAGGCTTTTATTCATAATCGGCTTCATATTCAATGGCATCTTTTTCAATAAGGGTTACAGCTTTTTGAAGCATCAAATTATTGGGGTAGGTAACCAAATCGCCATTTTCCAAACGCAGATGGAGCTGAAAGGCTCTGATATCTTCAATAATACCACGAATTGGGAAATCTTTATCGTGTATTTCTATTTTGTCGCCTACTTTATAAGGAAAGTTAAAAAACATGATAATACCCGAAGTAATGTTGCTTAAAATAGACCAAATTGCAAACAGCCCTATGCCAATTACAGCAAAAACGGATGAAAATATGACCGCTATATCATGTAATTGTGTACCAAAAATAATGGATTCGACAAGAACAGCAATTAAAAACAATGTAACGGTTACGTATCTTCGGATAAGGCGTATGCGAGCTTCATTAATGTCATTTTTTCGCGCCACTTTTGTAATGGTAAAATTGGTAATAAATCTTATAATAAGCAGCGAAATGAAAACAATTCCAGTTTTGATGAATTCGGATTCGTATGTTTCAAAAAATTGGACTAGCATACATTTAAGTTTAATGAATTACAAAGATACATTACAAATTAACATGGCATTAATTTAATTCCAAGGTTTCTCTAAGCGGCAAATCTTTGTTGGAGTTTTGGTTCCAATAAGCCGATTTTATGGTTTTTAGTTTGGTGGCCTTGGTGGTTAGCGTTTTGGAATCGGTTCCAAAACCACTTGTAAAAGTTTCTTTCCAATTTAAAATATCATAAGGGAATCTTGGATTGAAGTTGATGGATAATGTTCGGTTAAGTTCAGGATACGTGATGGTATAATTGTTCTCTGATAATTCTGCCGAAGCTTTGTAAGCTTTTATGGGTATGTGGCGTAAGCGGGCATATTCAAAGGAAGGGATGATTTCTAAATTACCAGTAGGCAATGCTTTTGGTTGGATACGCAATTGCGTCCATAATTCATTTTCCAAAATTGATTTTTTAAGTTTGAGGTTTTCATCGGCTTCCCCTTCAAAATATGAATGCGATGTAATTTCAAAAGCGTTTCTGTTGTTGAGCTGTATGTACACATGGCCACACCATTCCTGTATGGAGCTTGAAACTTTTAAAGCATGTTGGTTGTTTGAAACTGGATAAAACGTGCTTTGCATAATCGAATAGGGGTAAATGCCTGTATTGAAGTTTTTAACGGCATTCAGTTTTAAAACGGAAATATTATTAGCCTGTTTAGTATCGGCTTTTACTTGGATGTTTGGCAGAAAGTCTTCGGTAACATATATTAAAACGGCGGTGCCTTCACGCATTTCGCCATAACGGGCCTGCTCTAATTTGTAGGATGATATTTCGGCTTCGCCAGCATACCAATAGGCTTTGAATTCTTTGGAAAGTTGTTGTGGGTTAAAATCTTTGCCAACAATAAAATCAGTTTCCCATTTATTGGTCAGTTCTTTGGGGTTGGTATTGTTTTTACAGGAAAACACTATTAAAAGGAGTCCAAGTAATATCCACAAGGGCGTGTCTGTTTTTATGATATTCTTAAAAAAAGTTTCCATAAGACTAAATTTACAAACTTAAAGCGTGCTTGCCATGTCATTTAACGTTTTATAAACAAGATGTGTAGGCAGTCCCATGACATTAAAATAAGAGCCTTCCAGTTTGGTAACGCCAATTTGCCCAATCCATTCCTGTATGCCGTAAGCACCCGCTTTGTCAAATGGTTGTGAAGTGTTTATATAGTGCCAAATCTCTTCATCTGTAAGGCTTTTAAAGGTAACTTTGGTGCTATCATGTAGCGTTTTTTCAAAATTTTGAGAGGTAAAACATACCGAGGTAATGACTTCATGCGTGGTATGGCTCAACGATTTTAGCATTTGAAAAGCTTCATCGGCGGCTCTGGGCTTTCCTAAAGCGATGTTGTTATGCCAAACAATGGTATCGCTCGTAATCAGGATATCATTTGCTTTCAACTCGTTTTTATAAGGCATTGCTTTTAGCTGCGCCAAATAATTGCAGACTTCAAAATGTGTTAAACGTGGCGGATATTCTTCTTTGACGGGTTTTAAACGAATTTCAAAATCCAATCCCAAATTTTTGAAAAATTCTTGCCGTCGGGGCGAACCCGAAGCTAAAATAATATGATGGTTTTTTAGTTTTTCGTTTAGCATATGTTCAGTATTCAGTTTGCAGTATTCAGCCATATTCCAGTTACCTTAGCAATAAATTTTAACTTTGCGTCTTGGCGTCTTTGTGTGACAAAAAAATCACTTCCTCAAAATAAGCAAATAAAGTAACAACGACAACATGCCAAAAAGCATCACTAATTTATATAGATTACTGATAAAATGATAGTCCTTTTTCGTTTTCGCTTCAAAGATTTTGATGAGGATAAATATAAGCGGGGCAACACTGAAAATTAAAAAATTGACTACTAAAATAGGTCGCTTGTACAAAACATTTATGATGTAAACTATAATGCATACCAATGAAATAAAGGATAATCCAAACAGTACTTTATTGGCTCTGTCCCTACCAACAACAATGGGCAAAGTGTTCATGCCAGCTTTATAATCACCATCAATATCTTCAATGTCCTTAGTGAGTTCCCGTAATAAGTTTATCATAAAAGCGAATAGGGCATAGTTGAAAATAATCTTAAAAAATGCCAATTGTGTTTGCTGATTTTGAAGGGTTGTACTGGGGGGCAATTCAAAAATACCGACAATCAAAACGCTTAAAGCCACGAGAACAGAAATCACAACATTACCAATCAAGAGCATCCGTTTTAAATACGACGCATACACATAAAGCAAGGCCGAAATGATGACAAATAGCGAGAAAAAAGCACTTTTCCCCACAAGGTTTGATAAATAAAACCCAATACCAACACCCAAAACGTTACATACAATAAACAGGTTGTAAGCCGCTTTTTCTGAAATGGATTTGCCAATAATCAACTTATCTGGCTTGTTGATAAAATCGGTTTCCACATCATAAATATCATTAATGATGTTTCCGGCAGCTGCAATAAAAACGGTTGCTAAAATTAAAAGAGAAATGCCTAAAGCATCCAGACTGGTTTGTGCACCGTAAGGTTCTAAAAGCGCATATTTGATGAGCAATTGCACGAGGGCAATCATCAAAAGGTTTTTCCAGCGGATGAGGTTGAGGAGGTTCAAGTTTTAGTTAAAGGTTAAAAATGAATAATTAAATGGTTTGCCAAGAATTTATGAATGTTTTATGATGGATTTAATCATGAAAAAGAATACAATCAATAATATGAAAGTAACAATAAACGCAGTTATAAACTTCTTTTTTTTATTTTTTTTAATCTTTAATTTGATAGCTTTTCGTTCAAAATCAGACAGCTTTTTGTTATTGAAATGGACTTGAAACTTTTTATGGCTTTCAAAATTCAATTTATCTTTAGTTTCAGAAAATACTTTTCGTGGTTTTCTATTAAAAACGCTGGTATTATTTCCAGAACCAATATATCCAAATCCAATATTATGTCTTCTTTTGTTTTTTGTCAAACTAAATGTTTAAAACTGACATCGCTTCAGTAATGTTTTATTTTGCTAACTGCTAACTGCTAACTGCTAACTGCTAACTGCTAACTGCTAACTG
>CAXBNH010000133.1:0-7567 GCA_963976905.1 uncultured Algibacter sp. | reverse complement strand
CAATCTATTGAAAGAAAAAACAATAAAGGAGGCTTTTATAATATTGATAATTAATGGTTTAAATAATCGTAAATAATTTGAAATTTTAAATGAACCATAAAATCAGTATCAATATTGATTTCTGAAAACAGTTAATAAGCCGTTTAAAACTTCTGTTGAAATATTCGTTTTGTGGTGTAAAAAACGAATCTATTTGTTATTTTTGCCGAATCTTAAACCAGAACATATATTTATGCAACGCGACGAACAAATTTTTGAACTTATTGAAGCCGAAAAAGAACGCCAATTACATGGTATTGAATTAATTGCATCAGAGAATTTTGTAAGCAGCCAAGTCATGGAAGCTGCTGGCTCTGTGCTCACAAATAAGTATGCTGAGGGCTACCCCGGAAAACGTTATTATGGCGGTTGCGAAGTGGTTGATGAAGTGGAGCAAATTGCCATTGATAGAGCTAAAACCTTGTTTGGAGCGGAGTATGTAAACGTACAGCCACATTCTGGAAGTCAGGCAAACACGGCGGTTTACCATGCGTGTTTAACACCGGGCGATAAAATTTTAGGATTTGATTTGTCTCACGGTGGACATTTAACCCACGGGTCGTCAGTAAACTTTTCAGGAAAATTGTATAACCCGGTTTTTTATGGCGTAGAGCAGGAAACAGGGGTTTTGAACTATGATAAAATTCAAGAAATTGCTACTAAAGAACAACCAAAATTAATCATAGCAGGGGCTTCGGCTTATTCCCGTGATATTGATTTTGAGCGTTTTAGATTGATAGCCGATAGCGTTGGCGCTATTTTAATGGCAGATATTTCACATCCAGCAGGATTGATAGCCAAAGGTATTTTAAACGACCCGATGCCACATTGCCACATTGTGACCACGACCACGCACAAGACCTTAAGAGGCCCACGTGGCGGGATGATTATGATGGGACAGGATTTTGATAATCCGTTTGGATTGACATTGAAAAACGGTTCGCTTCGTAAAATGTCTTCATTATTGGATTCTGCCGTATTCCCAGGAAACCAAGGAGGCCCGTTAGAGCATATAATCGCTGCTAAAGCCATTGCTTTTGGAGAGGCTTTGACCGATGATTTTTTACATTACCAATTGCAGGTAAAGAAAAATGCGGCCGCTATGGCTAAGGCATTGGTTGATAAGGACTATCAGATTATTTCTGGAGGTACCGATAACCATTGTATGTTATTGGATTTACGTAACAAAAACCTATCTGGAAAAGATGCCGAGCAAGCTTTGGTAAAAGCAGATATTACCGTAAACAAAAACATGGTGCCATTTGATGATAAATCGCCATTTGTAACCTCAGGAATCAGATTGGGAACTGCCGCTATTACCACCAGAGGTTTAAAAGAATCTGATATGGTGGCAATTGTAGAGCTGATTGATGAAGTGATTATTAACTTTGAAGATGAAACCGTTTTAGAAGGTGTAAAAACCAAAGTAAATGCCATGATGAAAGGGAGACCTTTATTTGTGTAGTTTTTTGATTCTGAATTTATTTCATAATTGTATTGAAACCTTAAAAGACTAGAACTTGAAACAAGTTTAGGTGTAAAAAAAATCCTGTATTGTGCAGGATTTTTTTGGTATTAAGTTAATGAAGTGCATTAAGGGTTTTCTTTTCTTTTTAATATTTTTACAATACGATTAATTATGATTTCCGACAAATTCCATTCGTATCCATCAAAATCAGTAGTATTCATAAATTGAATAACTACCGTGTCAATATCTTCATGGTATTCAGCAAGACTTTGATAACCGGGAACCAGACCGCCATGTTCGTAAACATAAATAGATGAATAAATATCCTGTTCTCCCTCATCAAATACTGATCCATCATTCAATGCCCTTAAAAACCTGCCCACATCTTCGGCTGTGGCCAACATGCCATTTTCTACTGTTTTTAAATCCTCTTCATAACCAACATAATAGCCGCTCATAACATCATCCAGATTGACCGTTTTAAGCGAGCCATATGTGTTGTTCAGGTTTAGTGGTTTTAAAATTTCTTCCTGGATAAATTGAAAATGGTCATAGCCCATCACTTTATCAATGAGTTTTTTAATCAATAAATAATTGGTATTACTGTATTCATAGCCTTCGTCTGGTTCAAAACTAGCTGGTAAATCAAGGGCAAATCCTAGCGCTTCTTCAGCACTTTTTGGTTGGTTAGCCCAATAACCGGGGTGGTCGGTAAAATTGGGTATACCACTTCGGTGCTGTACCATCATTCTTAGGGTAATCTTTTCAGCATGCTCAATTCGGCCTTTAAGTTCAGGAAAGTAATCGGTAAGTGTTTTATCCAAATCCAAATGCTTGCTTTTAACTAATTTAGCAACAGATACGGCTACATATAACTTGCTGATACTGGCAATTTTAAATAAGGCATGTGGGTCGGCGGGTATTTTGTTTTTTCGGTTTTTCAGTCCTGCGGCATAAAATGTAGGTTCTTTGCCTTTTTGATCTACATATACTATCACACCATCAAATCCATAGTCTAACGCTTCATTTACTTGTTCTTGAACGGTATCTGGGAGTGGTAAAATCCATGCTTTGACCAGAATCCATGGTACGAGCGCCAATGAGCTTATGCTTGCAATAATAAATAATATTCTAAGGAGTCGTTTTATTCGTTTTTTTGTCATAATGCTTATTTTAAGGCTACATATGATTTTGTAGACTAGACATCTTAACGGTAAGGGTTTCTGTTTGCACTTAACAGGCTGCAATTAATTTTTAATCCATCAATGCTTTATTGTACATCACGGGCATTTGTCCTTTCCATTTATTCCATAATTCTCCATTGCTTATTAAATTAGACATAAAGAAACCAACATTGATACGGCTTATTTTGCCTGCATTAAAAATAGCACTTTTAATTGGTGACGGGTATATTTCGTAATCGGTAACTTCGGTTTCATTGGTTAGTCCATCGGGCCGGACTGCGACCCATTCTATATGCGGGTTGTTCTGCCTGATTTTTGTCCGTAAATAATCGGCAGCTTTTTCGTTATCTGTATGTGGAGGTAAAATTAATCGAAGGAGACCAATAACGCATTTTTGTGCAAATGATATCGGTTCATTCAAATCACGATTGCTATTGCCACTGGTGTTCATTAAAACAAACCGTATCGGTTGCTTGGGATTATTGGCTATTATGGCATCACATAATTTACGCGTAGCGCCTGTAACTAGTTCCCTGGGATGTCCATAAATGCCTTTCCATGTTAGATTGTGGCCCAAACAGGATGCTACGGCTTGGCAACCATTACTGTGTTCTTTAATATCTAGATCGCTCATCTCTAAAATACTTGCACAGATAATTTGAAGATCATTATTGCTTTTCCATGATTCTGGCAACTTTTCAGGAGACCTTACAATGGCTTTAACTTTATGTTTTTGAATGAGAAGCTGTTCAACTAAATGCTTTCCTGTTGCACCGCTTGCACCTACTACTAATACAGTCATATGATTTTAATTTATTTAATTTTTAAAATACGTATTTGCTTTTCAACTTTGTTGAATTTCCATTTTAGTCCAAACAAAGGTCTTAAGATATTAATCCGTTTAATGATAAATTCATAAATAATGTAACACACAACAAATGTAAATAGTGTAACACCAATAAATTTAAGTATAGGATGAATTTGTAACGGCAAAATAATTAACGCGCCGGCGTACAATACAAACATATGAATAATATATACTGGGTAAGCTGCTCGACTCAAATAGCTCAATAATGCACTTGGTTTGTTGAGATACTGATACCCTAGACCAAAAACACCAAAAATCCAACAATTAGACTCTATGGAAGTGATGTACATATTTGAAAGCCCTCCAAACCCTGTGAAACGGATTGTAAATAAAACAGCCGCCATACCAAGATATAGCCATTTCCATTTTGATATCGTTTTCCAAAAGCTATTGCCGCTATAAACAAAAAGAAAACCAAAAAGGAAAGCTAGAAAACCAATAAAAAACCCGTGCCAAGTTTGCGCATACATTTCAAACAATTGAGGTTTAACAAGACCTACTTCTAACATGAAAAACATAGACATAAATAAGGGGCCAATGGCATACGCCATGATTTTTGAAAGGTTTTTTTGAAACTTTCCTTTTTCATGTTTTTTCAAATAGTAGAACAGTGGCGCCAGCAAAAGTACATAGCTGAAAATATTGCCCAAAAACCATAGATGACCACTATTGGCATAATAACTTAATGGCATGTTATAATATTTCTGAAAAACAAACACATGTAAGGGGGCAATTGCCAAGAAACCGAACGCAAATGGCAAAAGAATCCGTTTAGACCGTTCTAAAATCAATGCTTTACATTGCCGTTTTCTCATTGCAAAATACAAACCCATTCCAGACACATAAAATAAGAACGGGATTCGCCAAACGTTAAGCATCGTCATTGGGCCCCACAAGCTCTCTAACGAGGTTTCGTTTTTAATAAAACCAATAAACAGTGCCCAAGGTTGAAATATAATAGCAATATGGTAAATGAGCAATAGGCCAATGGCAATTACTCGTAACCAATCGATGTCGTATCTTCTATTTGTTATCATTTTTAGTATGTTTTTTGTTAATTTATTCTAACATCATTGCTATTATTGGACGTGCTTTTTGCAGTGCATCCATGTCCAGTGAAAAACCCATGGGTTTTAATTGTTGTACGATCATGTCATAAAAAGGCTTTACTTCTGTAAAATTAGCCATGACGGTTTCTCTGGGAGTGGCTCCAAAATTATTTCGTATAGTTTTGTCAGCTTTGGCTTCAATAAGCATTTGTACAATTTCTATACGACCAAAAAAAGCCGCAGTATGCAGCACGGTAGAGCCGTCGTTGTTTTTTGCAGACAAATCGGCATGGGCATCAATAAGCGCTTTGGCTATTTCTGGCTTATTGAATGTAGTGGCAGACATTAAAGGCGTTGCGCCACTCATCGCTTCTTTTTTGTTAATATCTGTACCTGCTTCAATATGTTGTTTTACCAAATCTAGATTTCCAGATATAATGGCTGTGTGAATGTCTGTGCTTGGTGCTTTTTTAACTTCACTAGCATTGCTTGCAGTTGTTTTTTTATGGGATTGGGCACATGCTGTAGTGAATAAAATGATGAGGAGTAACGTTGGAATAGTCATTTTAAAAGCATTGATTTTTAGTGTTTTCATGGTTTAAGTTTTTAAAGATTTATAATTTTATTTTTGTTTCTACAAAGGTCAGATAAATGGCAAGTAGCCTGCAAGTTCGTATGTTGCGGTATGTATCAAGTTTGCTGAAGCAATAAAAATTATGAAGCAGAAGTATAAATTATGACGCAAATGCATATTTTCTTTCCTGAATTTGAAATGTTGAACAGCGCAACATTCCAATTAAATTTTTTACTTTCGTGATTGTATAAAGCACTATGTCTGACATCTCATTTCAAGGAAAATTTATAGAGCAGGCTGAAGCCATCGTCTTAGAGCATATCTCTAACGAAAAATTTGGGGTTTCAGAGTTGGCCGATCTCATGCATATGAGTCGTTCAAACTTATTGAGAAAAATAAAAAAACAAACGCAAGGCAGCGCAAGCCAATTTATCCGTCAAATTCGCATCCAAAAGGGCATGGAACTACTACAGCAAACAGAGCTTACTGTTTCTGAGATTTCCTATCAGGTTGGGTTTGGAAATAATTCTTATTTTATAAAATGTTTCCGAGAACATTACGGATATGCTCCCGGCGAAGTTAGAAAAAGCACTTTTGAAGAAGTCGATACTAAAGGTGTTGAAGCTGAAAAAGATAAACAAGAACCTCAAAAACGTGTTTTCAAACCATACCGTTTGCAAATCTTTTCTGTAGCTCTTTTGGTAATAGTTTTAGCGGTAGCATTGTTTTTCAATAAAACAGAGTCTATTTCTAATACAAATAAAGGCGGCAATAAAAAATCTATTGCAGTCTTGCCTTTTAAGAATATGAGTAGTGACTCTACAAACTTATATTTTGTAAATGGGCTCATGGAATCGGCCCTTAACAACTTGCAAAAGATCGAAGATTTGCGGGTAATAAGCAGAACCTCTGTAGAAAAATATAGAAATACGGACAAGACCATTTCAGAAATAGCAAAAGAACTCAACGTTAGTTATTTGGTTGAGGGTAGTGGGCAACGTGTTGGCAACCAAGTGTTGTTAAATATTCAGCTAATAGAGGCTTCCAATGATGCACCGGTTTGGGCTGAACAATACAGCCATAAGGTGGTAGATGTGTTTTCTTTGCAGAATGCTGTTGCCAAAAAAATCGCAGATGCCGTACAGGCAAAAGTCACTCCTGCGGAATTAGAGCAGATTGAAAAGAAGCCAACTGAAAACGTACTGGCTTATGATTATTATTTAAAAGCGCTAGAGCCATTTCAAGAAGGAACTAAAGAAGGGTTGGAGGTAGCCATTCCGTTATTTGAAAAAGCGATAGAACAGGATCCTCAATTTGCCCTCGCGTATTCTAAAATGGCCATTTCATATTATTATCTCGACATGTATCAGGCAGAAAAGCAATATACCGATGTCATCAATAAAAATGCAGACAGGGCCTTACTTTACGATTCTAAATCAGATGAAAGCCTAATAGCCAAAGCGCTTTATTACATGAATAATGGAGAGTTTCAATTAGCGCTACCACATTTAGAAAAGGCCTTGGAATACAACCCCAATTCATCATCTGTAATAAATATGCTCACAGACTTATATGCACGTACCATACCGAATACCGCAAAGTCCCTAAAGTACGCATTAAAAGGTGTGCAACTTGATATTGCTGCCAATGATTCTATTGGTAAGAGCTATATTTATTTAAACCTTAGTAACGCATTGATTCAAAATGGGTTTACAAAAGAAGCACTTAAATACATAAACTTATCTTTAGATTATGATCCGGGGAATTATTACTCCCCATATTTAAAAATATTTATACAATATGCCCAACATCAAAATCTGGGCAAAGCCACAAAAATGTTGATTAAGGAGTGGGAAAAAGATACTACGCGTATGGATATTGTACAAGACGTGGCAAAGTTTTATTATTTTCAAGAGGCGTATGATAGTGCTTATTTTTACTATGAAAAATTTGTAAAGAGAAAAGAGAAAGATGGACTGAACATTTACCCACAAGAAAATCTTAAAATCGGCATTGTTTATGAGAAAATGGGTCTAGATGAACAAGCAACCAATTTTTATAAGGCTTACTCTGCATATTGTGAGAATGATCAATCTATTTATAAATCAGCAAGTTTGGCTTCAAAGTATGTGCATGAAGAAAAATTTGATAAAGCAATAGAACAGCTTAAAATATTTGCCTCTGGAAGCAATTACCAATACTGGATTTTGTTATTCATAGAAAAAGACCCATTAATGAAACCTTTAAGAAAGCATCCAGAATTTGATTCCATAGTACAAAAAATCAAGAATCGGTTTTGGGAAAACCACTCCCAATTGAAACAATCATTAAAAGATAATGAACTTATTTAAGTTCTTTAAAGTGAGTTGTTTTTTTAACGATCAA
>CAXBNH010000132.1:0-7594 GCA_963976905.1 uncultured Algibacter sp. | reverse complement strand
CAGAATTTATCTGATTGACAATTTGTTCGTTTCCAGATGCTTTTGGAATATTCACCTCAACAATAGTGTTATTGGGGGTTGTGATGCTGATTTCTGAAAATGCGGTATTTATTTCATTTTTACAACTTGCAAAAATCAAAAATAAACAGGTAATAACATAGTATTTACTATTGAGCATAATTTAATAAGATATCTCTTCTCAAAGGTAAATATTGAATGAAGGAAAAACGATAAAAAACGATAAATTTTTAATCCAAATAATAAATATAACCAAAATTCAGCCAGACCAACCAATCGTCATGTTTATTATAAGGAAGATTGTGATTGAGCCCATCTACCCAATCGCTAAAGTAATATTGCCATCTCAAATCTAGCATTAAATCTGAAAGTTTGTTGAGCTTGTACCGCACACCCACACTAGAAACTACAGACCATGTACTGCCTGGAGAAGCATCCACAGAGCCTGGGGCCCATCCTGAATAAAAATTGCTGGGATCTGTTACATCGCCTATTAAAAGCGGATTTGGATTTTGGTATGTGGTAGTTACTTTAGGCGTATAAGAGGTGTAGTGAACCCCTAAGCTTACAAAAGGAGCGTATCTATAACCAAAGGCTTGAAAAGACCGGATGCTCAATGGGAAAAACTCTAATTGTGTACCAATATCCAAATTATTGGCAACACCTTTATGGCCTCTTAATTGATTGGCGGCAGCAGAGGTTCTGCTAGGATCTACCCATTTGCCAAGATGTTCCAAATTGGTTTTGTTCCAAGAAATCTCGTTTCTTAATTTAAAGTGATCGTTAAAATAAGTATCCGTGGTATAGCAGTTACAATCTGCTCTGTAAGAGAAATTGATATAATGCACAATGCCAATGCCAAATCCAGAATTCCCAAGATTGGTTTCTTCATCAGAGCGGTTTCCAAAATCAGATCTAAATTGGACTGGCCCAGCAATAGCCCCTATTTCATGAGAGAAGCCTAATTGAGAAAAAGCTGTTTGACTTACTACAAACAAGCAAAAAACAGCCACTAAATGTTTCCAGTTAAGCATAATAAGGTTCTTTATTTGAGGCATTAACTTGACAAATATATAAAAACAGAACCAACAAACAAACATTTGTATATTGTGTGATTTAAAATAAAAAAATAATATTTATGAATTTCTAAATAATAATCTATCTTTTTTAAAGATATCGTATATTTATTTCTCAAACCAAGATATTGGTAACGATATTGTAATTTTTACATGTATGAAAAGAAGTATTGACGAATTTTTAGACCTTGTTAAACAAAGAAATGCCCATGAACCAGAATTTTTGCAGGCAGTAGAAGAGGTTGCAGAAACGGTTTTGCCCTATATAGCTAAGAACGCCATTTATAATGGTAAATACATATTGTCAAGAATGGTTGAACCAGAACGCGTCATTATGTTTAGGGTGTGCTGGGTAAATGATCAAGGCGTCATACAAATAAACAGGGGATATAGAATACAAATGAACTCAGCTATAGGACCTTATAAAGGCGGCTTGCGCTTTCACCCAACAGTTAATTTGAGCATTCTAAAGTTTTTGGCTTTTGAACAGGTTTTTAAAAACAGCTTGACCACCCTGCCCATGGGCGGAGGTAAAGGCGGGAGTGATTTTGACCCCAAAGGCAAAAGTGATGGCGAGATCATGCGTTTTTGCCATGCGTTTATGAGTGAATTATTTAGACATGTAGGCCCAAATACCGATGTTCCTGCAGGTGATATAGGTGTAGGTGCCAGAGAAATTGGTTTTTTGTTTGGTATGTACAAAAAACTGACCAATGAATTTACAGGAGTTTTAACCGGTAAAGGCATGTCTTGGGGTGGCTCTTTAATTAGGCCAGAGGCCACAGGTTACGGCAATGTATATTTTGCTCAAAAAATGCTAGAGACCAAAGGCGATGGTTTTAAAGGGAAAAACGTTATTATTTCTGGATCTGGAAATGTGGCGCAATATGCTGCGGAAAAAGCAATCCAACTGGGCGGAAAGGTATTGACACTTTCAGATTCATCAGGATATATCTATGATAATGATGGCATAGATGCTGAAAAATTGGCTTTTGTAATGACATTGAAAAATGAAAACCGCGGTAGGATAAGTGAGTATATAAAAGAGTACCCTAACGCAAAGTTTGTTAAAGATAAAACACCGTGGGAGGTTATATGCGATATTGCATTACCCTGTGCTACCCAAAACGAACTTCATGAAAAAGATGCCAATACCCTTTTAAAAAATGGTTGTATTTGTGTTAGCGAAGGTGCCAACATGCCTTCAACCAAAGAGGCCATTGCTGCCTTTCATAAAGCAAAAATATTGTTTGCGCCAGGGAAAGCATCAAATGCGGGAGGTGTTGCAACATCTGGTTTAGAGATGACACAAAACACTTTAAAATATAAATGGACCAGAGAAGAGGTTGATAATAAACTTAAAGAAATTATGGCAGATATACACAAATCCTGTTTAGAATATGGCAAAGATGATGATGGGTATGTGGATTATGTAAAAGGCGCCAATATTGCGGGGTTTGTAAAAGTAGCAGATGCTATGTTGGCACAGGGCATTGTTTAGATATTGTTTTCATGGATCGTAAAAGCTTCTTGAAATTTTCAGGAAGCTTTTTTGTTTTAAATATATCATTTTCAATTAAAACTCGTTAGATATAAATATATTTGACAGTTGAAAAAAATCACATGTTTAAAAGAATACTTTTATTGGTAATTTTCCTAGTGCCGCTCATGCAATTTGGTCAAGATTTTTCTAACTTATGGAAAGGCCATTTCTCTTACAATAAGATTAAAGATGTTGTAAAAGGGAACAGTAAAATCTATGCAGCATCAGATAATGCTGTTTTTAGTTATGATTCGCAAACCAATGACATTAAAGAGCTTACTACTATTAATGGGTTGTCTGGAGAAAACATATCAACCATTTATTATAGTGAAGTCTTTGAATTGTTGATGATAGGGTACGAAAACGGACTGATTGAAATCGTTTTTGATAATGATGAAAATGTTCTAACCATTGTTGATATTATTGATAAAGCAACTATTCCGTCAACCAATAAGCGGATCAATCATTTTAACGAGTTTGGGAATGTGGTTTATGTAGCTACAAATTATGGTATTTCTGTTTATGATTTGGAACGCTTGGAGTTTGGCGATACATATTTGATCGGAAATTCCGGAAGCCAAATAAAAGTCAGCCAAACAGCTATTTACAACGATTATATTTATGCATCTTGTTTAGATGGAAATGGCATAAGAAAAGCATTGGCATCCAGTCAAAACCTAATTGATTATCAAAATTGGCAAACGGTTGTTTCTGGTAGTTTTTCCGCTATTCAATCTGTTGAAAATAACCTATTCACACTACGAACTGATAGAAACATCTATAGCTTGGTAAATGATGTTTTGAACCCTTTATTTAGGTATAGCACGATTCCTTTGGATGTAACGTCAGACGATACCAATTTAATAGTGACTACGGCAAGCAACGTATTTATTTATGATAGTAATTTCAATCTCACAGCTCAAATAGATACCAATCCTGAATTTGCTACTACCTACACTTCGGCCATGGTCGATGCTAAAAATGCGTATGTGGGCACAGCTAATTTCGGGATTTTAAAAACCCCGCTTTTAAACCCAACCGTTTTTGAAGAGGTGCATCCAGATGGGCCCTTATTGAATATCCCATTTTCTATAACTGCGGGCATCAATGATTTGTGGGTAACTTTTGGAGAGCACGACCTGTTTCTTAATCCCTATCCTTTGAACAGTAGAGGGTTTAGTCATTTAAAAGAAAATAGTTGGACCAATACGCCATACAAGGATGTATTTGATGCCAAATGCTTAAAGACCATTTCTATTAATCCTTTTAATAACAATCAAGTGTTTATTAGCTCTTATTTCAGTGGTATGTTGGAGGTTAATGATGAAATACCTACGGTTTTGTACAATCAAACCAATAGTGGCTTAGAGTCTTTAATCTTGGCGACAAATCCAAATTATATTGATATTAGAGTTGGACCTACTGTTTTTGATAGTAATGGGGTACTATGGTCGCTTACCGATCGTGTAGATAAGCCTTTAAAAACATATAATCCAGCAAATAACCAATGGCAATCTTACTCTCTTGAAGAGATATATCCAGATGCTTTTGATAATACAGGATTTTATAGCATGGTGATTGGAAATGATCAAACAAAATGGATTGGCAGCTATAAATATGGTGTTATTGCATTTAATCAAAATGGTGGAGCTAAATCAATAAAGAACCTTGCTACCGAAGCAGATGGTATGCCTACAGAACTTGTAACTACTTTGGCTTTAGATAAAAGAAATCAGCTTTGGATTGGCACTTTTAAGGGGCTTAGGGTCTTGTATAATACCTCTAATTTTTTTACAGATGAAAATGCCCGAGCAGAAGAAATCATTATTTTAGAAGATGGCATTGCTAAAGAATTGTTATATGAGCAATTTGTGTCCGATATAGAAGTTGACGGGTCTAATAACAAATGGATTGGTACTATTGGCACAGGATTGTTCTATTTGTCGTCAGACGGACAAAAAACCATATATCATTTTACTACAGAAAACTCACCTTTACCCTCCAATGATATTGCAGACGTTTCTATTGATAATACTAATGGCATCATTTATATAGCAACCAGCAAAGGTTTGGTGTCATTTCAATCAGGTGGCTCAAGTACTACTGAGGATTTGCAAAGTGTTTATGCATACCCAAATCCCGTAAGGCCCAACGTTAACATTGTTGAAGATAAAATGAAAATCAAGGATATTTCTGAAAACGTCAATATCAAAATAACCGATATAGAAGGTAATTTGGTCGCAGAAGCACAATCAAAAACCAACCTACGTTACAGAGGTTATAATTTAGAGATTGATGGCGGCACCGCCTATTGGAACGGAAAAAACATGGCAAACCATGTTGTGGCTTCTGGCGTTTACTTAGTCATGCTTTCAGATTTAGACACCTTTGAAACCAAGGTCTTAAAATTAATGGTTGTAAGATAATGCTCGTTACCACCCAAGCCATTGTACTTTCAAAATTAAGATATAGTGATAATGATTTAATAGTGAAATGCTACACCCAACAATTGGGCATTGTTGGTTTTTTGTTGAGAGGTGTTTTAAAAAGCAAAAAAGGACTTAACAAAACAGCCTATTTTCAATTATTGTCCCAATTGCAATTAGACATTATTTATAAGGATAACCGTTCGCTACATACCATTAAAGAAACCAAAATACACTATGCATACTCCAGTTTGCATACCCATGTTTTTAAAAGCGCCATTGTCATGTTTTTAGCTGAAGTGCTTTCAAATACATTGCAAGAGGAAGAGCAAAATGAAACCCTCTATAATTATTTGGAAACAGCCTTAAGTTGGTTGGATACCCATACAGAATACGCCAATTTCCATCTGCTGTTTTTACTGAAATTGACCAAATATTTAGGGTTTTATCCTGAAGAGGTCAATTTGGATAGTGGTTTTTTTAATTTGCTTGACGGAAGCTTTGAAACAAAAGCAACAGGCAGATACAGTATCTCTGGCGAGAATTTAAACCTTTTAAAACAACTTTTAAGCACAAAGTTTGAAGCTTTGGCTTCAATAAAAATAAATGGCGTACAAAGACAATCATTTTTAAATATGATGATGCTTTATTACGAGTTGCATTTGGGGTCTTTTAAAACGCCAAAATCGCTACAAATACTAAATCAGGTTTTTAATTAAAAACATGAAAGTTTTTCTTTTTGTAACGAAGAATAAAAGATGAAACCACAAATGCATGATTATTTTCAATTCCTGCATTTGTAGTTGTTTTTTTGAATGTTATTTTTTAAACGCTTTTTTAGTAATTACAGAACCGTTGTTTAGTGTTACTTTTGCAACATAAACCGTACTGCTTAAATTTGATAGGTTATAAGTTTCCAAACTGTTTTGACCTTTGAATTGGTAAACTTGCTTCCCTAAAACATCAAAAATAGCAACAGATTGGATTTTTAAATGGTTAGAGACATTAAATTGAACATCGTTGTTTTGTAATTCTACAATGTTCACTATGGTTTCATTTAAAGTCTTACTATCATGAGATAGCGTATTGGCATTAAATACAATTTCAAAACGGTTGTTGAACTCGCCAACTACTGATGTAAATGTATAATTACTGGCCGATAGATTATGTATTTTGTTCAGCAGATTATCTTTTAGGTAAACGGTATTGTTTGTTAAAAAGTCGCCTTGTAAATCTTCAAGAGATAACTTATACAAAGTGGCCACATTTATAGTGGTTGAAAAGCCAAGATTGATAATTTCATCTGGGTTAACGCTATTAACATCTTTTCCTTGAATAGCATATTTTTGGTTTGAACCAGTAATGGTCGTGTATAGTGCCGCACCTTTAGTTGGATATTTGGTAGCATCGTATGCTGCCCCATCATCATTATTGGTTGCCCCATTTATATAACCTACAAGAATTTGATTGAACACCCCATTGTCAGAAGTTAAGTTGATCCACAATTTATCGGCAGCTGTATTTATTGAGCTTTTGAAAAACTGATTATTATCTGTTGCTCCTTTTACACGCATGCCGTTGTTAAAAATAACATTTGAGGTATAAACATCACCAGAAACTAAAGATGCAGCTGCGTTATTATCCATAGCAACAAAGAACCCTTGGCCAGAAGGTATGTGTCTAGTTGGTTTTATGCCATCGCCACCAGCTAGTTCTCCAGAGAAATTGATGATGGCATAATCATCATTTGAAAAATTAAGTTGTTGGTTTCCATTGGCTGTTCCAGACGGCGGTGTGTTTTGTGACCACAGAAATATTGCGCCATTAAGGGATTTGGTAGAAGCAATATCTGTAGCTATATCACTATTGGCTGTTAAAAACAAATCGGCATCTATGGCAGATGGGTAGGGGTTTCCTATAAAATTCCAGTTGGTATCATTCAATTCAGAATCATTCCTGTAAATGGGGATGTTATATATGCCGTTATTAAATTTTCCATCAAAAACATATATGATTTTTTTAGGAGAACCAGGGGTGCTATTAAATATCGTTTTGTTATGTGTTGATGCATATCCAACTCCAGGAAGCATTGGGGTTGCTGCGTTTGCCCAAGCCCAATCATCGCCATTATCATCTACATCGTCTTGCCCATCTAATTTAGCGTTGTTGTTTCCAACTTCTTTTTTTGCATCTAAATAATTTTGAGCTACAAATTTAAAACGCCTATCTGCTCCAGATTCAAATAAACCATTCCCAATGGTTTCACCAGATACAGGAGCACTCCAGTAGGTGTACTCAAACCAGTTATTGGCAGCAGCTGTTTCTTTGTTTACGGTCATCAATCCAGTACCGGTTATGTTACCATTATCATTGTTCTGTACAAATGCGCCTTGTGTTTGGATTATGATGCGGCCGTTTACAACAACATCATTTTCTACTTCTACAAAGGTGTTATTATCCACGGTTAAAATTTTATCAGCATTCACAGTGAGCGCTTTGCTGCTAAAACTGCCTTCTATACCTGTATTGTA
>CAXBNH010000131.1:0-7597 GCA_963976905.1 uncultured Algibacter sp. | reverse complement strand
TTGAACAAACCCAATAAGGGCTTGCTTGTCCCTAAAGGCATTTGGAGAGAATTAGAGAATTTTTCGTCTGGTGCTGTATGCCTTGTTTTGGCTTCGGATGTTTTTGATGAAGCAGATTATATCAGGGATTTCGATAAGTTTAAAAGTTTTAGAACATTAAAATAAACAAGGGGTTCGCTTAAACCATAAAACTGATTAATGAAAAAAATTTGTGTTGTCACTACATCGTTTGCAAAAGGAGGCGCTGAAAGATCTAGTGCCATACTTACGCAGATGCTTTATAGACTTGGTTATGAAGTATATGTTTTAATGACAAAAAATGATATTGATTACGAATTTTCGGGAATACCCTTTAATTTAGAAAAAAACTATGGTAGTGGTTTATCTGAGTTCAAAAAAATAAAAATTCTAAGAGCATATTTCAAAAAACATGATTTTGATGTCATGATTGATAATCGTGCCCGATCTGGTTTTATTAAAGATTATATACTGTATAACTTTGTATTTAAGGCCAAAAAGAAAATTGCTGTTGTACGCAGTTTTTGCTTAAAAACCTATTTTCCAAGCAATAGGTGCCTTACACGATTGTTATATAAAAATAAATCTATACTTGTTGCTGTAAGTCAAGAGATTAAAGATGCTGTAGTTGAAACTTATGGTTTGCATAACACCAAGTTGATATACAATGCCGTTGGTATGGATGCCATTACTGATAAGGCCGATGAACAAATCAGCTTAGATGAAAACTTTATTTTATGGTATGGGCGCATCGACGAAAGCGTTAAAAATTTGACCCTGCTTTTAATGGCTTACAAAAAATCTATTTTACCAAAAAACAATATAAAGCTATATATAATTGGACAAGGAAAAGATGTGCCATTTTTAAATGAAAAAATACAGGATTTACAATTTAAAGAAAACGTGCAGCATATGCCGTTTTTAAAAAATCCATTTCCTTATGTGAAAAAAGCAAAATTCACAACTTTAACCAGTCATTACGAGGGGTTTCCAAGGGTATTAATAGAATCTTTTGTTTGTGGCACACCTGTTATTTCGGTAGATTGCAAATCTGGCCCAAAGGAAATCATTACACATGGCTATAATGGCTTATTGGTAGAAAACCATAACGTAGCTGCTTTGGCAAATGCGTTCAATAGTTTTATTGAGGATAAATCGCTGTACATGGCGTGCAAGAAAAACACTAAAGCAAGTGTGGATAAATATTCCATGGAAAATATTGCCGAAGATTGGCGAGCACTCATTGAAAATGATATTTGAGCAATGGGTGCAACCTGTAAAACAACAATAATTTATTAAAAACCAAGTGCTCATGAAGCCACGAAATACATTGCCCATTAACAAGGTTGTTTATGTGGCAATATATGCATTAATAGGGATTTTTGTACTTATAAAAGGGCCTGTTTATTTTCCGGATAGTTTTGCTTTTTTGTCCATGGACTTTAACCGATCTCCCTTTTATTGTTCTTTTCTGAAAGTAATGACCTCCACATTTGGTAATTTTTATACAATTCCTGTCATGTTGATACAATATGGGGGGCTTGTTTATGGTAGCGATTATTTAATAAGGACATTGCATAAAATATTTAAAATCAATGTTTTTGGTTTAACCATCATTCAGTTTATTTTATTGGCACCTTGCGTATATCTGCATTTTGTGTCAAGCACTATCCTGTCTGAAGGCATTGCGTATCCTTTGTGCTTGATTATAGTAGCGCAAATGATTAAAATGTTAGTGAATTCAGACTTAAATTTTATTTACAAAATAGCACCGTTGCTTTTGCTTTTAATCCTTACAAGAGGCCAATTTATGGCTTTTGTCCCCATATTATGCTTTGTAAGCTTGTATATTGTTTTCAAACAAAAAATGTCCTTAAAAAAGGCAAGTGTTATCTTGTTGGTTTTAGCAATACTATTTTTAAGTAGCACAGCAGAAAAGCTTTATAATAAGGTGGTTTTTGGGTATGCCGTAAACAATGCCATGAACTACGTGCATCTTATAAGTGCTTCTTTTTATATCGCTGATGCATCTGATATCGATCTGTTTGCCAATCAAGAAGAACGAGCCTATTTTAGTTTGGTGCACAACAGTTTACTAGAGGCGAAATTGACCAGGACGCAAGTTAAATCAATGGCTAATGATGAATATGATGTGTTTATGAAAAACTTTTCTAAAATTTGCAACGCCAGGGTCCACGAAATAGGATTGCATATTTTTAAACAGAAAGGATTGGATATTTACGAGCAGAACATTGCTTTGAATAAGATGTGCTCAAAAATGATTTTCCCATTATTAGCCAAAAATTTCAATAAATGGCTTGTATTTTATTATAAAGGACTTAAAACCACATTTGGTTCTTCAAAAGAAATGCTATTGTTTATCATGCTTTTGGTTTATGGAGTTGTTTTTACCTTTAAAACATCAAAACCCTTATACAGGTTCATGGTTTTAATTACCTTATTAATGTTTGCGCATAATGCCCTTATCGCTTTAGCGGCGCATGCGATTAGGCGCTACGTGTTCTATTTTGATTGGGTTGTTTTTGCCATTGTGGTCTTGTTGCTTAACGAAATTTTAAAACAAAAACGTTTAAATGAATCTTGAATTATCTATAGTAATGCCTTGTTTGAACGAAGCGGAAACCATTGCCAGTTGTATTGAAAAGGCAAAAGCTTTTATGCAAAAAAACAATATAGCGGGCGAAGTAGTGATTGGCGATAATGGAAGTACAGATGGCTCCCAAGACATTGCTGAAAAATTAGGTGCCATTGTGGTACATGTCGATAAAAAAGGTTACGGAAACGCATCACGTGCCGCCATTGAAGGTTCTCGTGGAACATATATCATTACTGCAGATACAGATGATAGTCACGATATTCTTAATCTATATCCGTTTGTAGAAAAATTAAGAGCAGGTTTTGATTTGGTAATGGGCAATCGTTTTAAAGGTGAAACCAATAAAAATGCCATGCCTTTTTTGCATAGATATTTAGGCAACCCAGTACTTACATTTATTGGTAATTTATTCTTTAAAACGAAGATTGGCGATTTTCATTGTGGGTTGAGAGGGTTTTCAAGAGCGGCATATAATGACCTGGATCTATCAACCACAGGTATGGAGTTTGCTTCAGAAATTGTTGTAAAAGCCTCCATGCTGAATCTTAAAATAACAGAAGTGCCAACAACTGTTTTTCCAGCGGGGAGAAGCCGTAAGCCTCATTTAAGGACGTTTCCTGATGGCTGGAGACATCTTAGGTTTCTCTTATTATATAGTCCCAAATGGCTTTTTTTGATTCCAGGCATTTTTTTTATGCTCATAGGTATTGCAGGAACATGTGCAACTGTTTTTGATAATGATGATAAAACCTTAAAATGGATCCCATTGTTTGCAGGCTTGTTTTTGATAAGCTTTCAATTTGTGGTTTTTTACGCCTTAACTAAAATTTATGCAACCAATCACGGACTGATACCTAGAAAGAAAGGCTATAACAATTTGTTTGTTTACTTTACTTTAGAAAGAGGACTTTTAGTGGGGACAGCGTTAACGGTCATGGGATTTGTTTTGTACTACTTAGGGTTCAAAGAGAACATTAATTTGGCACAAACCTTAAAAACAATTGTTCCTGCAACTATTATTGTGGCTTTAGGGATTCAACTTGTTTTGTTCAGTTTCTTTTTTAGTATTTTAGGGCTAAAGGATGAGATGGTTTGATGGGTCATTTATACGACGAAATGTAAATTCGGTTTTTAATAAATACTAAGTGTATTTTTTTTATTAAAACCAATAAGCGATGGGGCAGAACCAAAAGGATTTTTTGTTTAAAATTGATGCGTGCTTTGTTAATTTCCGGGTATAATTTTTCAAATGTTTTTTTATTATCGGCTAGTTTACATTGAATGGCAAGAGAATACCGATTCAGGTTCAAATATGTTTTTAAAGTTGGGCTGGAGGCTTCTTCTGTTTTAAAACTATTAAATAATTCGCGTTTGCTTTCTTGGTGGTTTTCTTTTGATAAACTTCCCATTACGGTTTTGTCATAATAGCATGTTATGGTGGGGTTAAAAACAATCGTTTTTTTCAAGCCAAATCTGATCAATAAATCAAGATCCTGTCCAGAAGTATATTTTGGGTTAAAACCACCAATATCATAAAAGCTTTTTTTGTTAAATGAAATGGCTGAAGTCCACCCTATAGGATGAATGGTACTTGCTTTAAAATAATCATCGATTATATGGGGGGCATCTTTTTTTTGTTTATTGTAAGTGGCTTTTATAGTATGGGTTTTGGATAATTTTAGCTCGTACGCATTGCAAAATAAATCGCCTTCAGGAAATTTTTTGATAGAGTTGAAATGCTCTTGCAAGTGGTTGGGTTTCCAAAAATCATCGGCATCTAATAGCGCAATGTATTTAGAGTTTGATTTCTCTATGCCAAAATTTCTAGCAATGGAAGCGCCTGAGTTAGCTTGACTGTAAATGCTAATCCTATCATCTATGATTTGATTGACTTCTTCAAGACTACCATCGGTGGAGCCATCATTCACAATAATAACTTCAAAATCTTTAAAGCTTTGTTGCAACACACTATTTATGGTATTTTTTATATGTTTCTCTTTATTGTATAGAGAGATGATTATAGAAAAAAAAGACATTTATATTGGTTTATAATTATTGATAAATTTAATTTAATGAAGCTTTTAATCTATCCGAAATAATTTTGGATGCTATTAACTTTTTGTCGGTAATATAACCTTCTATTAAATAATTAAAAAAAAATTCATTTAAAAAAGCGTTAATATATTTAGGATTGGGTGTATAGTTTGATGCGTTTCCAAGAACTGATTTTAAATCCTCATGTTCTTTATATTTGATACATATTTTAGGATTGTCATAGTAGGAATTCCCCAAAACCAATACGGTTTTTTTCATGGCTATGGCTTCTATGCCAACGGTAGAATTGTTTACAATAACCACATCAGCAATATCTAAACTCTTTTTTAACGGAGCATCCGTATCAAAAATAATGTTGTGTTTTTTGCAGTACTCGTATAATCCTTTTTCGTATTTATCCTTATAAACCGGGTGTTCGCGCAAAATTAATTTTGAGTTTTCGGGAAGATTTTCATGCACTTCTTTAATTAAACTATAATGGCTTTTGAAATATGGGCTATGAAATATCATGTTCACATCCATAGGTACTTGTAAAATTACCAGAAATATTTTTAGAGTCTTGTTTTTAGGTTCTAAAACATTTCTTCTCAAAGTTTTGGAGAACTTTAAAACAGGGAAAGTATCGGTGTATTTTAAATCAGGTGGGTATAAAAAAGTGGTGTTTAGCAAACGCTCTAAAACGAAATCTAAACCTCTATATATGGTAGATCTATTGTATTTTAATGTTTTTGGCTTATTTATGTAATTATATATGTCTTCTTTTTGTTTGGCAGTTAAATCTACAGGTTCGTTTATTTCTATTGCTTTAATCGATGCATTGGCATTAATACCTTTAGTGTCAAAAAAAGTAGAATCAAAAGGCCCTTGTTCAATAAAATAGAGTTTTGTGTTAAACTGAATAGCTAATTTTTTTGCCACTTCCACGAATAGCCTAGAGTCGCCTATGACCAGTAAGATATCAGGCTTAAAGTTGGTAAACTCTTTATGCAAAATATCAATATATGAAATGGCTTGAAGTAGTAAATGTTTTTTTTTGATGCTTTTATTAAGCTGTACATGAAACTTAATGAGGTTGTGAAACTCTATATTTTTATAAGAATGCTCGGTTTCAATGATTTTTAAATATTTTTTTTGATTTAAAAACACATGCCACCACCCTTTGAAAGACATAAAAGAAGATGGTGACAACCTTAAAAAAGAATATAAATAACCACTAAGATAGATACTGAAAATCTTGAACTTTAAATTAGAATCTTCTTTTTTTAGTTCTTTTTTAATCCCCAAAAAAAATCTTGAAAATTTATCATAGAAACCAATGCATAAAACATTCATATATTTTTATTTTTCAATAAAATAAACAATTAACGTCTGTTTTACCCTTTACGTTGCACCACCTCATAAACCTGATTCTCATCACACTTAAGCGTTTTGCTCGGGTATTTTAGTAGCAGCGCATAATCATGTGTGGCCATTAAAATGGTGTTGCCATTTTTATTGATTTGTTGCAACACTTCCATCACTTCCACGCTGGTTTGTGGGTCTAAATTCCCCGTGGGCTCATCGGCAAGAATCAATTCTGGGTCGTTAAGTAAAGCTCTCGCAATGGCAATACGTTGTTGCTCGCCACCAGATAGCTCATGCGGGTATTTAAAGCCTTTGGTTTTCATGCCCACTTTGGTCAAAACATTTTCCACTCTAGCATCCATGTCTTTTTTGTCTTTCCAGCCCGTAGCTTTTAAAACGAACAATAAATTATCGTTAATGGTTCTATCAATCAATAATTTGAAATCCTGAAAAACAACGCCTAGTTTCCGGCGTAAAAACGGAATATCTTTTTCTTTTAGGTTTCTTAAATCATAATCTACAATGTGCCCTTCGCCTTCGGTCAATGGTAAATCACCATAAAGTATTTTCATTAAACTACTTTTTCCTGAGCCGGTTTTGCCAATCAGATAAACAAAATCCCCTTTAAAAACTTCTACATTAACATCAGAAAGCACCAAGCTGTCCCCTTGGTATATAGCGGCATTTTTTAATTGCAAAATAGGCGTTGACATAAATTGAGTGGTGTTTTAGGTGTTGTAAAAGTATTATTTAAAAATTGAAAGTTAAAAGTTAAACGTAAAAAGTTTGAAATCATTGGGTAAACACTTTTAACTTCGAGTTTCTAATTTTGTGCTTTCGTTTTTTTTTAGCTTTTAATAACCTTGTTTATAATTATAGCACAATTCTTGCGTTATAGATTTTAGTTTGAAGTACCTTTGATTTTAAAATTAAAAACGAATCTTAAATGATTAAAAAAAATATAGTGTATGTGTTGGTGGCTGTAGCAATCAGTTGCCAAGTTATAGCACAGCAATCTGCATCTTACACCAATGATTTGGTAGATTACCAAAAAGCATTATCGCTTTACAACAATCAGCAATATCAAGCCTCGCAAACCTTATTTAGCCACGTTAAAAAAACGGCTAAAAATGATGTTTTGTTGTCAGATTGTGATTATTACATTGCCAATTGTGCTGTGCGCTTAAACCAACAAAACGCAGATAGATTAGTTACGGAGTTTGTTGAGAATTACCCAACAAGCACCAAGCGAAACACCGCTTTTGTAGATGTGGCGGATTATTATTTTGTGAACGGAAAATATTCCTATGCCAGAAAATGGTATGATAAAGTAGATGAAAGTGCGTTGGGCAGAAATGAATTGAACAAATTTTATTTTAACAACGGCTATTCAGCATTTTCAACCAAGCAATATAAAGATGCCAAAACCTATTTAAGTCGCGTGGAAAGCACTAAAGAATACGGTTCGCAAGCCAAGTATTACATTGGTTTTATGGCGTATGAAGGCGATGATTATGATGCTGCCAATGCCTATTTTGAGCAAGTAAATGACCAAGAACGCTA
>CAXBNH010000130.1:0-7601 GCA_963976905.1 uncultured Algibacter sp. | reverse complement strand
TGAATATCTGGACTTTCTGCAACAGACCAAAGGAGAAAGCCTTAAAGAAAAATTGAGCAATATTCCATCGGTTGAATTGGTTTTGACCAATGGACACAAATATTCTGAAAAGGGTAAAATTGAAGCCGCGACAGGACAGATAGATTCACAATCAGGAACCATACAGTTTAGAGCCACATTTGACAACAAAAATGGTTTATTGGCAAATGGCAGTAGTGGAAATATTTTAGTGCCAAAAGTGTTTGACAATGTTTTGGTCATACCACAACAATCTACTTTCGAACAACAAGGCGTTACGTATGTTTACAAAGTAAGTCAAGACACAGCAGTTTCCACTATGATCAAAGTGAAAGCCAATACAGACAATTTAACCATTGTTGAAGAAGGAATTAAAGATAAGGATGAAATTGTAGCTTTAGGAATAGGTAAACTTAGATCAGGAACACCTATTGTACCACAACCCATTAGTTTGGATTCTCTTATTCAATCTATTAAACCCGTATTTTAATTATGATAAAATCAATTATAAGCAGACCCGTTTTTGCTGCGGTAATTTCTATTATTGTTGTTATTCTGGGGATATTAGGCTTAATCAGTTTGCCTGTAACCCAATATCCAGATATTGCCCCTCCTACTGTTCAAATAATAGCTAATTATCAAGGGGCCAACGCAAAAACAGTATTGGAAAGTGTTGTAATTCCTATTGAAGAACAAGTAAACGGTGTGGAAGGTATGGACTATATAACGTCCTCTGCATCCAATGATGGGTCTGCCAATATTACCGTAATATTTAAACCAGGTGTTGACCCGGATATTGCAGCGGTCAATGTACAAAACCGTGTGGCAAGGGCAACCCCTATTTTGCCTGTCGAAGTTACATCTACGGGTGTAGTAACCCAAAAGCAACAAACCAGTGCGTTGATGTTCTTTACATTATATTCCGAAAATCCGGAATTTGATCAGAAATATGTAGAAAATTACACCAATATTAATGTTACTCCAGCGTTAAAAAGAATTAATGGAGTTGGGGATGCTAGCGTTTTTGGAGGTATGACCTATGCCATGCGTATTTGGTTAGATCCTGTAAAGATGCAATCCTACGGCTTAAATCCATCAGATGTTATTGCATCAATAAGAGAACAATCTCGTGAAGCTGCTGCAGGAATAATAGGTTCTAATGCAGGGAATTCTTTTGAATATGTTATTAAATACTCAGGTAGGTTTGACGAAAAAGAGCAATATGATGATATTATTATTAAATCTATGGGGAATGGGCAATTCCTTAAATTAAAAGATGTCGCTAAAGTAGAACTTGGAGCCCAATCTTATTCTGGTATGGGGCGCAGTGGCGGTGATCCTGCGGTAAGTGTCGCCGTTTACCAAACACCTGGCTCTAATGCCCAAGAAATTATTGAAAATATTAAAAGTTATTTGGAATCTGCAAAAGACAATTTTCCAGAAGGAATAAATTATCGTATTAATTACGACACTAATGAGTTTTTAGAAGCCTCTATTGAGAAAGTAATTCACACCATTATTGAAGCCTTCATATTAGTGTTTATCGTTGTATTTATCTTTTTACAAGATTTTAGATCAACCTTAATTCCAGCTATTGCCGTACCAGTTTCATTGGTTGGGTCATTTTTCTTTTTAAACCTATTTGGATTTTCAATTAACCTATTAACGCTATTTGCAATGGTCCTTGCCATTGGTATTGTGGTGGATGACGCCATTGTGGTTGTAGAGGCCGTTCATGCTAAATTAGAAAAGGGAGAAAAACCAAAAAGCGCAACGGTTAATGCTATGCACGAAATTACGGGCGCTATTATTTCTATTACATTAGTACTAGCAGCAGTATTTATTCCGGTAACCTTTATAACTGGACCCACAGGCGTTTTTTATCAACAATTTGGAATCACACTTATCGTGACTATTGCCATATCGGCATTAAACGCCTTAACGCTCAGTCCTATGTTGTGTGCGGTATTCTTAAAACATAAAGAAGAAAAAGACTATGAAGATAAAAGTTGGTTACAAAGATTTTATCATAAATTTAATATGGCTTTTGATGCTGCAACAAAAAAATATGCACAAATCTTTTTCTTTTTCTTCCGCCATAAATGGGTCACGTTAATTGTATTCATTATGGCAGGTGCCGGACTTTATTGGGCTAATAAATCAATGCCAACAGGTTTTGTGCCCAATGAAGATAGGGGAATAATATTTGTAAATATTGAATTGCCGCCCGGTTCTTCAATGGATAGGACTTATATTGCAGCGGATAAACTTAAATCAAAAATTGAGCATATCCCCGGGATTGAGAATTTTACCTATGTAACAGGGCGAAGTTTTTTAGGAGGTGCTGGAAGTAATCAAGCTCTAGGGTTTATAAAATTAAAATCTTTTGATGAACGCGTTGAAGCTGGAGATAGTGAAAGTTTAGAGGGTCTCATAGGGATGATGTTTGGAGTATCCTCTCAAATACCAGATGCTCAATACATCTTCTTTGGGCCGCCTTCCATACAAGGCTATGGTATTAGTTCGGGCTTTGAAGTACAATTATTAGATAAACTTGGGGGTAGTGCAGAAGAATTAAGTGCAACAACACAAGAATTGTCACAAAAACTGTCTGCAAGACCGGAAATTCAATATGCACAATCCTCTTTTAAAACCAATTACCCACAGCTTCAATTAGAATTAAATGTACCTAGAATCAAGGAAGCCGGTATTGGTGTAAGCGATGTGTTAAGTGCCTTACAAGGTTATATAGGAGGAATCTTTGGAGCAGATTTCACTAAATATGGAAAATATTATCGTGTATCTATTCAAGCACTACCAGACGACAGAAAGGATATCACTAGCTTAAGTGAGTTTTACATTAGAACTGGAAATGGAAAAATGGCTCCTATCTCACAGTTTGCAAGTTTAGAAAGAACCTATGGCCCTCCGTCTTTAAACCGTTTTAACTTGTTTAATTCCGTAAAAATAACAGGTGCCAACAATCCAGGATATAGCACTGGTGATGCTATTAAGGCTGTTCAAGAAATAGCAGCAGATTTACCGTCAAGTTACAGTATAGATTATTCCGGAATAACTCGAGAAGAAGTAAATTCTAGTTCGCAAACCCTTATCATCTTCTTGTTAAGTTTGGTATTTGTGTACTTTATTCTTTCTGCATTGTACGAAAGTTTCATCATACCACTTTCAGTAATTCTATCATTACCATTTGGTATTTTTGGAGCTTACATGGGGCAAATGATTTTTGGATTGGAGAATAACATTTACTTCCAAATTGCACTAGTAATGCTGGTTGGGTTATTGGCTAAAAATGCCATTTTAATAGTCGAATTTGCAGTTATCAGAAGGCATCACGGTGAGAGTATTTCCCAATCTGCGATAAATGCTGCCAAAGCACGTTTACGGCCAATTTTAATGACCTCTTTTGCATTTATTGTTGGAATGTTACCATTGGTTTTTGCCACAGGAATTGGATCTGCAGGTAACCGTTCCGTAGCGACAGGTGCAGCTACTGGTTTATTTATAGGAACGATAGTTGGATTGGCAGTAATCCCGGTACTGTTCATTATTTTCCAACATTGGCAAGAAAAAGTAAAACCGATCCAATTTGATAAACTAGAAACAGAAAACCAAAGCAATATTTAAAATGAAAAAATACTTTATAAAATTTACCATTAGTTTGTTCTTGGTTTTGACGCTACAAAGTTGCTTCGTGGCTAAATCTTACGAACGACCTCAATTGGAAGAAACTCAAAACTTGTTCAGAACAGACCAATTGCCAATGGACAGTATCTCTATGGCAGATGTATCTTGGAAAGACATGTTTACAGATCCTTATTTACAACAATATATTGAGGAAGGCCTTCAGAACAATATCGACATTCGGGTTGCCATTCAGCAAATGTTGGCAGCCAATGCGTATTCAAAACAAGGAAAAGCCGGTTATTTTCCAACGTTATCCGCAGGAGCATCGGTGACGCATCAAGAATTATCCGGAAACAGCCAATTTGGGTCCTTTTTTGATAGTGCTATTGACGAATATGCGGTAACAGCCGATTTATCATGGGAAGCCGATATCTGGGGAAAAATAAGAAGCAACAAACGCGCTTTTGAAGCGGATTATTTGCAAAGCGTTGCAGCGCATCAAGCCGTTAAAACCCGTTTGATTTCTGATATTGCTTCTACTTATTATCAATTGCTGTCCTTGGATGCGCAATTGGAAATCACCAAAAGAAGCGTTGCCGTAAGAGATAGTAGTGTTTCCACTATTCAAGCTTTGAAAGATGCCGGAAACGTGACCCAAGTGGCAGTTGACCAAAACATTGCACTGTACAACAATGCAAGAGCGTTGCAGGTAGATTTAGAAGCTGCAATTTTTAGAACAGAAAATACCTTAAGCATTTTATTGGGTAGAGGACCCCAAGACTATGATCGCAGCGTGCTTGAAGATCAAAATTTGGAAACGGATCTAAAGTTGGGCGTGCCTTCTCTCTTATTGAGAAACAGACCGGACGTCGTTGCAGCAGAATACCGTTTGATCCAGGCCTTTGAACTTACCAATGTCGCGCGAAGTAATTTTTACCCTGCGTTGACATTGACCGCCACGGGAGGTTTCCAAAGTTTAGATTTTGACCAACTGTTCAACGCCAATTCTTTGTTTGCAACCATTGTTGGCGGATTGACACAGCCCATTTTCAATCAACGAAGAATCAGAACCCAAAAGGAAGTGGCAGACGCACAACAACAGCAAGCCTTGTTGGAATTTAAGCGCTCTCTTTTAGTGGCAGGAAATGAAGTGTCCAATGCTTTATATTCTTATAATCAGGAAACAAAAAAAATCGACTATCGAAAATTGGAAGTTGAGGCGTTGCGAAATGCAGAAAGCAATTCCAACGAATTATTAAAAAATGGTTTTGCCAATTATTTGGATCTGTTAACTGCGAGACAAAGCGCATTGAATGCTGAACTGAATATGATAGACAACAAATTACAGCAATTACTATCAATTGTTGATTTGTATCAAGCCCTCGGAGGTGGGTGGAAATAAGATGTAAGCTAAAAAAATGATTAGTAAACTGGAACTTTTAGAATATTCAATAGACTACTTTACAAAGTTTGGAAGTAAAAGTTTTACTATGGATGAACTTGCTAATAAGCTAGGAATCTCTAAAAAAACGATTTATTACTATTTCAATAATAAAGAAGAATTGGTAACCGAAGGTTTGTGTTTTATTTTGGAAAAAATAAAACAACAAATGGACGAGGTAATTTCAAATGAAAATGACCCAATTCTTAAGGTTATTTTAATTTATGAAATTGGTTTTAGTTATTTAAACTCTTTCAAGCCTTCATTTATTTTCGGATTAAAAAAGTATTACCCAAAAGCTAATGCGGTATTTGAGGCGTTTCGTGACGATGTTGTCAATCATAAAGTTCGAAATTTATTAGAAGAAGCCCAACGTAAAAAGATCATTCAACAGGATGTCAAAATTGATTTGATGTGCGAACTTTACTTTCTACGGGTAGAAAATATTGCATTTAAACAAAACAATCTTTTTGATAAATATGCAACAGACGTCCTTTTGAAACATCTAATTGTCAATAATTTAAGAGGAATTGTTACGACCGGTTATTCAAATAGGATTTTTGAAAGATAAAAAAATATTGAATTTCCAAAATTTCAAGGTGTTTAGTTTACCCCTGCTTCTGTTAATGATATTACAGTATACAGACAAGCATGGTCAACCATTGAAAACAGGACATTCTTTGGTGATAAAATTTATATGGACCACTACCTTAACCAACAATGGTAATGGAACGGGATTCTGAAATTTATACCCCTGTAAAAGGGGGCAAAGTCAAACCCGATATTAAAACAGGTTAAAGGCAGCTGATGAAATATTCTCAACTGCCGTTTCTCATTTTAGACCACCAATTGAAACGATTTTTAATTGGCTGATATAAACATTTGATATTCAGAAGTCTAGAAAGGTTAGATTGACCCAAGGGTTTTTGATACATACTTTTGGTAGACTCGCTGCTGCTTTTATCTATCTTAAATTTTATCCCTTGATTCGCATTATTATGAAAAAATCAACTCGTCCTCTTTTTGTAGCCATTTTACTCGTAATCACGGGACACCAGACATTATCACAGGTAATCCCCCATGTTATCAGCCTTCATCCTGAAAACTCAAATTATTTGCTATATCAGGGCAAGCCCACCATACTGGTCACGTCTGGGGAACATTATGGAGCAGTAATGAACGCTGATTTTGACTATGAAAAATACCTAGAGGCATTGCAAAATGCGCAACTAAACTATACCCGCATTTTTATCGGACCTTATTCAGAAATGGACGACACTACTTTTGGCATTAGCAACAACACCATGAACCCTAAGCCCAAAAGTTGGCTCACTCCTTGGGCGAAGAATCCATCTTCAGATAAGTATGACCTATCCCGTTGGAACGATGTTTTTTTTGAACGCCTGAAAGCTTTTGTTTCATCAGCCCGCAACAAAGGAATTGTAGTGGAAATAACTATGTTTACGTCTTATTATAGTGTGCATCAATGGTCAGTAAGCCCATTCAATCCCAAAAATAATATTCAAGGCCTCGAAACACTGTCATTAAAGCAAGTAAATACACTTGATAATGGAACATTGATGGGTATCCAGGAAAAATACGTCAGACAAGTAATTCGCGAACTAAATACCTTTGGCAATGTGTTCTTCGAAATTCAGAATGAACCCTGGTCCGACAATCCGAAATTTTCCGAAAAAATTACTGAAGTGGATAAGCTCATCCATTCCCAACCGTGGCAACGTATTGTGGAAACAAGCCATTCTGTATCACTTGCATGGCAAAAGAAGATTGCTGAAATAATTGTTGACGAGGAAAACGGGCTTCCCAGCAAGCATCTGATAGCGCAGAACATCGCCAACTTCAGAAATAAAATTGAAAACCCCGATCCGAATGTTTCCATTTTCAACTTTCATTATGCGTATCCTGAAGCAGCATCCTCCAACCTCGGATTAAAAAAAGCAATTGGTCTTGATGAAACCGGATTTATGCCACACGTTGATTTTCTCTATCGCTCGCAAGCCTGGAAATTTATATTGGCTGGTGGCGCATTATACAATAACCTTGACTTCTCTTTTACCGTTGGGTCCGAAGATGGGTCGCACCCAATCGATGACAAAACACCAGGTTTGGGTCATGCACAATACCGGAAGCAACTGAAAATCATGAAGAATTTTTTAGATGGGTTTGATTTTATCCGGATGAAACCCGACAATTCTATTTTGCAGGCAAACAAAGGCCAGTTCGTTCCCTTTCAGGTTTTGGCTGAACCTGGAAAGCAATATGCCATTTATCTTGAGAAAGCGGTTGTCCATTCCATCCTGCTCGCTATTCCAAATGGAGAGTATCGGGTGGATTGGCTTGATCCCGTTTCAGGAATGACTTCAAAGCCTGAAAAAATAATTGCCAGAAATGGAAAAGCAAAACTGACATGCCCAGAATTTGCTGAAGATATTGCATTGCGAATAGTCCGATTATAACGAACTCCGCACAGTGATAC
>CAXBNH010000129.1:0-7643 GCA_963976905.1 uncultured Algibacter sp. | reverse complement strand
TTGATGATTTTAAAACCGAAGTTTTAAATGATTACAAAATAGCGGTTATGAGTAGGGAATGCAGTTTATTGGGGCGCAGAGAGGTGCTTACCGGAAAAGCTAAGTTTGGCATTTTTGGTGATGGAAAGGAAATACCTCAAATAGCCATGGCAAAAGCCTTTTTAAAAGGCGATTGGAGGTCTGGTTATTATCGTGACCAAACTTTTATGATGGCGATTGGCGCATATACAATCACACAATTTTTTTCAGGTTTATATGGCAATACCAACTTAGAACACGAACCCATGTCTGCCGGACGCCAAATGGGAGGCCATTTTACCACTCATATTTTAGATGAAAACGGCAACTGGAAAGACCAAACCCAACAGTATAATTCCAGTACGGACATCTCCCCTACGGCAGCCCAAATGCCAAGGCTATTAGGATTGGCACAAGCATCAAAAATATACAGGCAATTAGAAAACATCAAGCAAACAAAATTCTCCAATAAAGGAAATGAAGTCGCTTGGGGCACTATTGGAAACGCAAGTACATCAGAAGGCGTATTTTTTGAGACCATAAATGCAGCTGGAGTACTTCAAGTCCCTATGGTTATCAGTATTTGGGATGACGAATATGGTATTTCCGTTCACGCCAAACATCAAACTACCAAAGAGAACATATCGGAAATACTAAAAGGTTTTCAGCGTGACACCGATACTAATGGCTTGGAAATATTACGCGTAAAAGGTTGGGATTATCCAAACGTTATGGAAACCTACCAAGAGGCCGCTACCATTGCTAGAGAAGAACACGTTCCCGTAGTGATTCATGTGGTAGAACTTACACAACCGCAAGGGCACTCTACATCTGGTTCTCACGAGCGTTACAAAAACAAAGCGCGTTTGGCTTGGGAAGCAGAAAACGATTGCAATAAAAAAATGCGAGAATGGATTATTGAAAGTGGCATTGCTGACAATGAAACATTACTAAGCATTGAACGTACCATAAAAAAAGAAGTACGTACTGGCAGGGAAAAAGCTTGGGCCACTTTTATTGAACCTGTAAAGAAAGAAAAAGAAAGCCTTATAACCGTTTTGAACAATCTGGTAAGTGTTAGCAAAAACGCCAAAAACATTATAAATACTAAAAATGCCCTGGCCAGCATTAAGGAACCTACTAGAAAAGAAATACTATCTACCGCTAGGAAAGTTCTGCAACAATCTGTTAACGATAAATCTTCAGAACGTCAAAAACTTTGCGAATGGGTCAATGCATATTTTGATTTTATACAGCCCAAATTTAGTTCCCATTTATATTCAGAATCTGAAAAAGCCACCAAACACATCGCGGAAATAAAACCAAGTTATGATGACGATGCACCCTTAGTAGATGGCAGAATCATCATTCGTGATAATTTTGATGCCATTTTTGAAAACCATCCAGAAGCACTTATTTTTGGTGAAGACACAGGAAACATTGGCGACGTTAATCAAGGTTTGGAAGGTTTGCAGGCCAAATACGGAGAATTAAGAATTGCAGATACCGGTATTAGAGAAGCTACTATTATTGGGCAAGGCATAGGCATGTCATTAAGGGGGTTACGCCCTATTGCAGAAATTCAATATTTGGATTATGTACTGTATTGTTTGCAAATCATGAGCGATGATTTGGCAAGTTTACATTACAGAACCAAAGGCTGCCAAAAAGCCCCTATTATCATACGTACCCGTGGCCATAGGCTTGAAGGTATTTGGCATTCTGGTTCCCCTATGGGCGGCATCATTAATTTAATCAGGGGGGTTTTGGTATTGGTGCCCAGAAATATGATAAAAGCCGCTGGTTTTTACAACACGCTTTTACAAAGTGATGAACCGGCCTTGGTTGTTGAATGTTTAAATGGCTACCGATCAAAAGAAAAAATGCCCAACAATATGGGAGGTTTTACTACACCCGTGGGCGTTGTGGAAACTATTAGAACCGGTAGTGACATCACTTTAGTCTCTTATGGTTCTACCCTGAAAATTGTGGAACAGGCCGCTAAAGAACTTGCTGAAATTGGTATTGATGCTGAAGTTATTGACATCCAATCATTGATTCCTTTTGATTTAAACCATGATATTGCCAAAAGCATCGAAAAAACCAACAGGTTTATGGTTATTGATGAAGATGTTCCCGGAGGTGCTTCAGCATACATTTTAAATGAAATCTTAAATACCCAAAACACGTTCATACATTTGGATAGTGCCCCAAAAACACTCACATCCAAAGCGCATAGACCTGCTTATGGCAGTGATGGCGACTATTTCTCAAAACCTTCTGCTGAAGATGTTTATGAAGCTGTTTATGCCGTAATGCATGAAGTAAACCCAAATGAATATCCAGCTTTAAGATAATCCACCATTATGAAAGCTGCTTCGCTTAAAGAACTCAAACAAGAATTGAACACTGCATCACATCAAGAACTGCAAGCATTGTGTTTGAGGCTTTCTAGGTTCAAAAAGGAAAACAAAGAACTCCTCTCCTATCTTCTATTTGAATCTTCCAATGAAGATGGCTACATAGAAAGCGTAAAAAACCACATGGATGAACAATTTGAAAATATCAATACCAAAAGCTATTTTTACATCAGAAAAAGCATTCGGAAAATATTGACCAATACAAAAAAACACATCCGCTATTCTCCTAAAAAAGAAACCGAAGTAGAGCTCTTGCTATATTTTTGTGAAAAACTCAAAGACTTCTCGCCGAGCATTAAAGGCAGTCAACAATTGATAAATGCTTACAATCGGCAAATAGCACTTATAAAGAAAATAGTAAGCACACTTCACGAAGATTTGCAATATGATTATAATCTAGCTATTGAAAACTTGCAAGAACCTTAACAGGATTAGTTTATAGAACAAAAGATAACAGACCTCTTTTTAAGGTTTTTAATAGAAATCACTTGCTTTCATATAAACTTAACCTGCTTTTTGTTTGAAGCAATTCGTTGTTTAGGTCATCGACCTTTTCCAGTAAGTTGAATACAACATCTATCCCTTCTATATTGATATGTAAATCGTTGTGAATGCGTACTATTTTTTCGAACGCATGTAGTTTGTCTTGGTGCAAACACGTGGTTTTTTCAATAGTGGTAAGTTCTATCAAACCTTCATTGTGCAACCTTTTAAAAAAAGACATCTCAATGGTGTAATGGTCGCATAATTGTGTAATTGGTATAAAATCTTTATTATCCATAATCATCTTAATTTTGAAAGTTCAGTAATTAAGGCCTTTTCTTTTTCGGTAAGTTGTTTTGGCAACACAATCTCATAGGTTAAAAACAAATCGCCAAATTGCCCTTCTTTTTTATATTTAGGAAAGCCTTTGCCTTTTAATTTTACCTGTGTGCCACTTTGTGTTTCTGATGCTATTTTTAATTTTACTTGACCATCAAAAGTATCAACCACTACTTCGCCGCCCAACATGGCTTTGTACACATCAACAGCCACAGTAATATGTAGATTATCACCATCACGTTTGAATTTGGTTGTGTTTGTAATAGTAAATTGAATGTTCAAATCGCCTTTGGGTCCACCATTTACGCCGTCGCCACCATAGCCTTTTATTTTTATAATCTGTCCATCTTGTACGCCTGCGGGAATGGTCAAGCGTATATTTTTACCATTAACGGTCAAGGTGCGCTTGTGTGTTTTATAAACATCATGAAGTGACAACTGAAGTGCTGCATTGAAATCTTGACCCCTAAACTGTACGTTTTGGCTTCGACCTTGAAAACCACCACTTTTACCACCAAACATGGAACTGAAAAAATCTGAAAAATCTTCTTCCGAATATTGGTTTCCACTACTTCCAGAGGCACTTTGTCTGTAAGCGTTTTGTTCGCTTTGCGCTTTTTCATAAGCTTCTGCGTGTTGCCAATCTTTGCCGTACTTGTCGTATTTCTGTCGGTTCTCTTTATGGCTTAAAACTTCATTGGCCTCATTGATTTCCTTAAACTTTTTTTCAGCTTCTTTGTCATTCGGATTCAAATCAGGATGGTACTTGCGGGCCAGTTTTCGGTACGCTTTTTTAACATCGGCTTCGCTCGCTTTTTTATCTAAACCTAAAATTTTATAGTAATCTATATATGCCATGTTTGTAGTAAATTGAAAAGTTTCTTATCAGAACGGTTTAGCTAATTTAATTCTTTTAAAGTTTTAAATCAATAGCATTTATGCATAGAGCTAATAATTTTAGCGGATAGATCAAAGGTATGATGTAATAAACGTAAAGGGTTTCAGGATTATTTTTGAAGCTTTTTTTCTGTTATAACCCATGTGTTTACTGTATTATGGACTCCTTCCAAAACAATTTTATAAAATTTTGAAGGCTGCTTTTTTATATGAATACTCGTTTTCTCTTTATTTGAAGCAACCGTTTTAATAAGTTCATAATCATCGTTTTTTCCTTCTGAAAAATGATTGGTTGTTGCCATATAAATGTTAATGGTTTCTTTAGGAGCATAAGATTTCCAATCTAAATATATTTCATCTCCTTTTATATATGCTTTGGGTTTTGCTAAGGAAATAGCTCCAGTAAGCGGGACACCATCTATTTCAAAAGATTGCCTTTTAGAAAGTGGAACATTCAAATCTCGTAACATTGTTGGCATGATATCTACAATGGCAGGTATCTCGGTTTTAAAATATCCATTGGTGTTCATTGCATTGGTAACCAGCCACGTACCACGTTCTCTATCGGATTGTCCACCATGGTCTTTACCCATATCGGCATTTCTACCATGGTCGGTAGTGATGTAAATAGTCCATTTTTCATTGTGCCTTTTTTCCCTATAAGCAATGCCCTCATACAGTTTCCCTACTTGTTTGTCCATTATTTTTACGGCATTGTAAAATGCTTCGCTATCACCATATTTATGTCCCATATCGTCTGTGAATTCTAAATAAACCCAAGATAAATCCGGAGCGTCCTCTTTAATGCTTTTATAGGCATTGGTTATTACATGGTCGTCTATTTTGTTAATGTATAAGCGTTCGTTGTCATGTGGGAAGTTTATGGTGTCATGCTCAAAACCATCGTATGCAATATCAATGTTAATATTTCCCGTTTCTTCTAAACCTTCACCAATCAATTTGGTTCTGTTGTCCAACCACGTAGAAAATATGGCGGTTTTTAAATCGGGGTTTTCACTTTCAGCAAATTTAAAAATGGTCCAATAATTATAATTTGGGTTCTCAATGCCATTCCCCCAAACGTTGTGCTTGTTTGCCCAAGTTCCAGTTAGTAAGCTGTTGTACCCTACTGCGGAAATAGTGGGTGTTTGTGAATACCCCCTTTTTGCTCCACCTACATAAGCATGGGTATAGGCACCCATTTCAGCAATAGCATCTAAGTTAGGGGTTTCTACTTTTTCTATCACATCTGTAGGGATGCCATCTGCAATAACAAAAAGGACTTTATTGATTTTGTTTTGGGACCAAGAAAATATAGGAATTACAATGAATACAATCTTTAATCTTCTAAAGTGCATAGTATGGTTTTTTATGATGTTTTAAACAAACTACTTTATTTTGATAAAAATAAACCTCATTTTTAAATATGGCATAAGTAACCAAACTTTTTTATATAAAAATCCCAAAAAGCTAGCACTGTCGGGGTGTCAAGTTATTATTGGATTTTAAGATTGTTTTTAGGACTATAAACTTCTTTTATCAAAGTTTATTATTCTAAAAGTCCAGCGTCTTTATGGATTTGTCTCAATTTTCAGGTGAGATTTTCATCATTTTTCTATCGTAAGTTATAAAGCCATTTATTTCGTCTTCTACATCGGTGGTTTGGGTATAAACCCCACCGCTGATGCCTTTTTTCTTTAATGCTCTAAGCGTTTCACTACTTTTTTATAGCGTTCTATGTATTCATTTTCGGTTTTTGGCAAGCCTCCATACCCTCAGTTTATTTTGGTAGTATCCCAAAGGTGTTGCTCTACGGGCCAGCCATGACCGCCATATTCGCCAATCGCTTTAATGTAGTCATTATAGAGCGGAATGTCCAACGGATAATCAGGGTGTGGGTATTGATGTTGGTCTGCAATATCCCTATCTCGAAAAAGTTACCACCACTAGCAATATTAAGCAGTGTTGATCGGTCATAAGCTTGAATCCAATCACCAACTTCCATAGTATGGTGTTGGCCCAACGCTCATTGAAGGTAGTCCAAACAACAACAGACGGGTGGTTGTAAAGCAAATCTATGGTAGTTTTTAATTCATCCATGTACTTTTCGTGTGCCCAATCTGGCCAATCGACATCAAGGGCATCATTTTCATTTTGCCACCAATTCGGGTTTGTGGGACTATAATTTTTTGAAAATGCAGGTAACCTTTTCCTTTTTGGCCATTCGCTGCCTCCACTTCCTCCAAAGGTCTGGTCTTGCCAGATGACAAAACCCAAACGATTGGTATGATAATAATAGCGGCGTGGCTCTACTTTTTGTGCTTACGAATCATGTTAAAGCCAGTCTTTTTAAGGAATTCCATTTCCCAAATAATGGTCCCATCAGAAGGAGGCAATAAGAAACTACCTGGCCTCCACCCTTGGTCTAAAGGTCCAAAATTAAATATTTTTTTGCCATTTAGTGTAAAGTGCCAATTACCATTTTTCATCGGTTGCTTTGCCAACACTTCTAAATCCAGCATAGAAAGTGACATTATCTAAAACTGTTCCGTCTTCTCCAAGCAATTCAATTTTAAATGGGGACGAAGGAGACCAAGGCTTAGCGTTTTTTACGCTTAATATAACATTACGATCAATGCCTTTATGTTTAGCGACCATATTCTCCTTGTCAAGTATGGTAACCTGCAAATGAAGGTTTTGTTTTATGACTTCCGCTTTTAGCCCCCATGCATATCGGCCAATACTTTTACAGACTGGTTATAGGTTTTTGGTACACTTTCCAACCAAACCGTTGCCCAAATCCCTGAAGAAAGCGAATCCCAAATGCCTTTTTCATCACGTTTTTGTTTTCCACGTAACTGGTATAAATCAGGGGCGTCTGTACCATCAATAACTCTCAATTTTATTTCATTTTCGCCATTTTCAACAAGTTCAGTAACATCAAATGAAAACGGAAGATTGCCTCCTATGTGAGAGCCAGCTAATTTACCATTAACCCAAACCATACATTTATAATCAACGCCTTAAAAATTAAGTAATTGACGTTCTTTGGTTTTGGGGTTTAATTGAAATGACCTTCTGTACCAAATAACTTCATCAGATTTTATGCGTTTACCAACACCAGACAAAGGGTGGGCAAGGCAAAAGGTACCAGAATATTTTTTTCCCAAGCTTTAGGGCTAGCCTTACTATTAGATGTAATGGTATATTCCCAAAGGCCGTTTAGATTCTGCCGTTGCTCACGCACCATCTGTGGACGTGGATATTCCTGCCATGCATTTTCTGGGGTAACCTCATCGGCTCATTTTGTCATAATCCTTTCTTTTATAGGCTCGTATTTTTGAGCATATAAATGTAAAGCTGTTGCTAAAAGCAATAAAACACTTAATTTTTCATTTTATTTAAATTTGATTAATAGAGAACAATATAATGAAGTCATCTTGACTTTTTTTAGATAAAAATAAAAGGGTTGTGGATATTTGTGTT
>CAXBNH010000128.1:0-7767 GCA_963976905.1 uncultured Algibacter sp. | reverse complement strand
AAACCACTTCTATCCATAGAGGTGTTACTTGCTATCACACCATCTAAATGGGTATCTGCTACAAGCTGAACAATTTCATCTAATTGTTGATTGTTTAAATCTGGACCAATTTTCAATAAAATGGGTTTCTCCTTATAAAAAGTTTTGTTGGCTTTTTGTACCGCACCGATCAATTCTTCCAAATAATCTTTGTCATTCAATTTGGCATGGCTTCCCACGTTGGGGCAACTTACATTCAGCACAAAATAGTCCACATAGGGGTACAGGGCATTAAAACACTCTAAATAATCTTTGGTGTAATCTTCTGGTTTCGTATGGGTGTTTTTTCCAATATTACCTCCTATAATCAGTTTGCCTTGATTCTTTTTAAGCTGAACAATGGCTGCTTCCAAACCTTCATTATTAAAGCCCATACGGTTAATGATACCTTTGTCGTCTTTAAGTCTAAACAGCCTTTTTTTAGGATTTCCAGATTGTGCTTTGGGCGTTACCGTACCAATTTCTATAAAACCGAATCCGAAATTTGCCAATTCATTGTACAGTACCGCATTTTTATCAAAACCTGCTGCTAAACCTACGGGGTTTTTAAAAGTCAATCCGAAGAGTTTCCGTTCTAATCGGGCATCTTCAACTACATACAAGCTCTTAAATAAAGCTGGAACTCCCGGTATTTTAGAAGTTGTTTTTATCAATGAAAATGTAAAATGATGAATGTTTTCGGAATCGAATAAAAAAAATAAAGGGCGAAGTAATTGTTTGTACATCAGGTATTATTTATGCAAAAGTACTTCTAAATAAAAAAATGCGCAATTCAAATGATAAAAATCTCAATAATTGTAACTTTAGGCTTTAAAAACCTTTTAATTTTCTTACTCATACTTTAAATTTTTTAATCTAAACATATGATTTCAAAAGAACATATCATTAAGCGTTTTATAAGTTACGTTACTATTGATACACAATCAAATCCTGAAAGCCAAACCACCCCAAGCTCTTCAAAACAATGGAATTTGGCCAACAAATTAGTTGAAGAACTTAGAGCTATTGGTATGCAAGATGTTAGCATTGATGAAAACGCCTATATTATGGCAACTTTACCGAGCAATGTTGCGCACGAAGTCCCTACTATTGGTTTTATATCGCATTTTGATACCTCGCCAGATTTTACGGGCACCAACGTAAACCCACAAATTATTGAAAAATACAATGGAAAAAACATTGTTTTGAATGAAGAGGAAGACATTGTTTTATCGCCAGATTATTTTGAGGATTTATTGCTTTACAAAGGGCAAACCTTAATAACCACAGATGGCACGACGCTTTTGGGCGCTGATGATAAAGCGGGTATTTGTGAAATTATATCGGCCATAGAGTATTTGATAAACCATCCTGAAATCAAGCACGGTACCGTTCGCATCGGTTTTACCCCCGATGAAGAAATTGGCAGGGGTGCCCACAAATTTGATGTTGAAAAGTTTGGAGCAGATTGGGCCTATACAATGGACGGTAGCCAGATAGGCGAATTGGAGTACGAGAATTTTAATGCTGCAAGTGCTGTTGTAAAAGTAAAAGGGAAAATTGTACATCCAGGGTATGCCAAAGGAAAAATGATCAATTCCATGCATTTTGCAACGGATTTTATTAATTCATTACCAAGATTGGAAACTCCAGAGCACACGGAAGATCATCAAGGATTTTTTCATTTACACAATATGAAAGGTGATGTTGAAGAAACCGTATTGCATTACATTATTCGCGACCACGACAAAGAGCATTTTAAAGCACGAAAAGAGATGATGCAAAAATTGACTGATGAACTGAATTCGCAATATGAAAAAGAAATCATCAGTATTGAAATCAAAGACCAATACTACAACATGAAAGAAAAAGTAGAACCCGTGATGCATATTGTGGATATTGCCGAAAAAGCCATGAAACAGGTTGGCATTACCCCGCTAATAAAAGCCATTCGTGGCGGCACGGACGGTTCTCAATTAAGTTATATGGGCTTGCCCTGCCCCAATATTTTTGCTGGCGGACACAATTTCCATGGGCGTTATGAGTACGTGCCCGTAGAAAGCATGATAAAGGCTACTGAAGTTATTTGTAAAATTGCTGAGTTGACGGCCAAAAAAAAATAACTAGTATTTACAATATCCGATAAAATGAAACATACCTTCTTTCTTTTTATAATCTTAGCAATAACAGCAAACCACGCTGCCCAAAGTCAAACCACACCTGATAAAATAAATTTTGTTAGGCAAGGGGTTTCCAGAATGGTATTTGATCATCAACAATCAATTCCGCTGGCAAAGCTTCAACCTGAAAATATTATCGGGCTGTCAATCATGCACCCGGCAAGCTATTACTCTAAAGAACATCCTGATATTGCTATAAATAGCAATAATCTAGTTATCAAATCTAACCAAGAAACGGAAACAAGTATTTGGTTTGGGGGATTTAATCCTTTTGCAACGTATTCCATTGATTTGGACAACTGTTCTGGAAAAGGGATAATTGGTTTTGAATTTTCGGATGCTGATAAAAAAGAACAGCTTTTTGTCAAGATTGGTTTTGATGATACCATAATAACTGACGTAAAACTTAGCGTTATTAAAAATCATGAAAGCATTACAGATAAGTCCATTGCTGTAAACCTTTCAAATACACTAGCTTTGCAAGGTAAAATCATTCTTCAAATGTTGGGTAGCGGATTTAATTTATATCTAAAGAATGACGGATTACCAAGAATCATTGCTCAGAGCGATTTCAATACGTTAATAGATTTACGCAAAAAGGATTATTTACATACGTTCCAATCACATCTTTTTACAAAGCTTAAAACGGGACAAATTGAAATAAAAAAAGCAGAAATGGCACTTACCACTGGTATTGGTTTGGCTGATATCCGTGCCATTACCTATGAAAATGGTGAACCTATGCTTGATAATAGACGACTTTGGTACACCATGTCCATTCGTGGTCGAGCATTACCACACCATATTCAAGGGGTATTTAGTATGAACCCAACCCTTTTTGACCTTAAACTGGAAGGCATCATCGTGTTTGATCGCCATGATAATTTACTAAGAAATGAAATTGCCTCACATCTTTTTTATGATAGAAAACATGAAATATGGCGTGGTTTAACAACTGGCTTTAGTGCCTATGCTAATCCAGATAAAGAAAAAAAGCAATTGCTTGCCATTGAAAGCAAAAAAGACCCCAGATTTGGTTTCTCTATTATGAACGCCGTTCCCTTTGGAATGGTAGGTGATATTGAAGACCCCCATATTTTGTTTGATTCCGAAGTAAATAAATGGAGAATGCTTACTTGCGAAAATAACGATGGTTACAAAGCCATTGTTTTAGAATCTGATGATTGGAATAAAGGGTATAAAAAAATTGCAGGACCAGTAAAACACAATTCAACAGGAACTTCTATCCAGAAAATAGGCGATAAACGCTATTGCTTTTCAGGCAGCTCTGAACGAAAAATATTTATATACTCCTACCCAGACCTAACTGAGATTGGTGATTTGAAGATGGATTTACCACCATGGGACGAATCATCTGGCACCAGAGTTTGGCCTAATATTGTACAATTACCTGATAGCTATCCTTTTAAATATGTTGCATTGATGATGGATCGATTTAACTATCCTGGTATAGAAGGTCCACATTGGACTTATGGTGCCCTCTATCTTTATCATGGTTACGAAGAGTAATGCATAAAAAACCGATATTTTATAATAAATATCGGTTTAAAAAATGCTTTTAAATTTTTATGTTTTTTTTATTTACGAACATGTCCGTCGCCAAAAACATAGTATTTATTGGTTACCAATTCCTTAAGACCTAAAGGCCCACGGTGGTGCAATTTATCGGTACTAATGGCGAGTTCTGCACCAACGCCAATTTGCCCACCATCTGTAAATCTGGTAGAGGCATTTTTATATACCACGGCACAATCTACTTGTTGCATGAATGCTTTAGCAGTTGCATCATTGGTCGTCATGATAGATGCCGAGTGACCACCACAATACGTATTGATTTTTTCAATGGCTTCCTCAACGGAATCTACTGAGCCAATACAGCATTTAAGTTCTAAAAACTCTTCATACCACACATCATTTTCTTGTATGAGTGGTTCTTCTTTTAGCACTTTTTTTGTAGGCTCATCCACCAAAATGGAAACTTTATGGTCTTTTAAGACCCCTTGCAATTCTTTTAGTTTTTTATCATATTCGGGCACTTGTGTACTGATCAAAATTTTATCCAATGCATTGCAAGCCGATATTTTATCTGTTTTGGCATTTAAAATAACCTCAATGGCTTTTGCCCAATCGGTCTGTTTGTCAACATACAAAAAATTGTTCCCTCTTCCACTTACCAAAACCGCACATTTAGCGTGGTCTTTTACAAACTTTATAAGGCGCTCGCCACCTCTGGGCACAATCAAATCCAAGGGTTCTGTTGGATTTTTAAGAAAAGCCTGTGTGGCTTCCCTGTTCATATTCATCAATTGGATATAATCGGTGCTCAATCCATTTTCTTTTAAGGCTTGGTGCCAAAAATCAACCAAAATGGTATTACTGTGCAAAGCTTCTTTTCCACCTTTTAACAGGATTTTATTGTTGGCCTTAAAGGCAAGCACCGCAGCTTCTACCGTTACATCTGGTCTGGATTCATAAATAATCATGATGGTTCCAAATGGCGCCGTTTTGTTCACGACTTGCAATCCACTATCCAGGGTTTTTTCACTGATAATTTTGTTTAAGGGGTCGTCTTGAGCCTCAACTTCCAAAATGGCCTGTACCATACCGTCTATTTTCTTTTTGTTTAAAATCAAACGGTCGTACATGGCTTGATCATCTCTAGTGAAAGCCTCAATATCCTTTTTATTGGCGTCTAGCAAAAGCTGGTGGTTTTCATTTAAAATACGCACCATACTTTTTAAGACATTATTTTTTACTTCTTCTGATAATAATTTCATTTTTGTTTCTTTAAATGTTTAAAGAGATACTTTGGTTCCTGTAAAGGTACCGTCAAAAATATCAAGAATGGTATTGTCTTTTTTGCCATTCGCAATATAGGTTGGGATATTATTGGCTGCCGCTTGTTGGGCATAATCCAACTTAGACCCCATGCCACCTCGGCCTTCGCCTTCGGTTTTATTATTCTCTTTGATATACTTGTCTAAATTTTCGCCTGGTTCAACATTTTGAACAAGATCACTTCCCTCCTCATCGGGATGCCCTGTGTAAAGTCCGTCAATATCTGTTAATATGATAAGTTTATCGGCATTCATCAACTGGGCTATCAAACTTGCCAGCTCATCATTATCTGAAAACATAGACATGGTTACTGACACCGCATCATCTTCATTGGCAATAGGAATAACGCCTTCTGACAGCAAGCCTTCAACACAATTAATCATATTCTGCCTGTGTATGCCTGGGCTAAAATCTCTTTTGGTAGGAAGCACTTGGGCACATTTCATACCAAAATCATTAAAAATATTGTAATAAAGACGCATCATTCGGGGTTGCCCGATGGCTGAATAAACTTGTCGTCTTTGGGTATCATCCTTTATATTGGACTCTCCCAAAACTTCTCTTCCTGCAATTACAGACCCAGAAGACACCAATATGGTCATGATATCTCGCTCATAAAGCTCTGAAATTTGTGTTACCAAACGTCTTAAAACAGGCCTAACTATTCTATTATCCCTGTTAGTCATCACGTTTGTGCCTACTTTGATAACTATTATTTCTTTATACATGATTTTATTGTTTTCCTAGTTCTACTGCGCGATCAAAAGCAGCAAATGCAGCTTCCTGTATTAACCTATTAACATTGTTACTATCCAGAGAATCTAAAGCTGCTTGTGTAGTGCCGCCTTTGGATGCTACACGACCCATCCACTCTTTAGGGGTTAAATCATATTCGTTAAAAAGTTCTACCGCACCCTTAAAAGTTTGGCTCACCAATAGGGTGGCATCACCTTTTGAAAAACCCATTTTTGTGGCTGCTTCCATCATGCTTTGCATAAAGTAAAATACGTATGCCGGTCCACTACCGGAAATTCCTGTAGAGGCATCAATAAAACGCTCTGAAGCTACTTGAATGGATTTTCCTGTGGTATTCAACAAATCTTCAACTATTTCTGCTTCTTCATTTGTTACTTCAGGTGTGGCTATAAATGAGGTCAGCCCTTGCCCGATTTGAGCTGGCAAATTTGGCATGGCCCTTACCACTTTTGATAGACCTGTTCCTTTTGAAATGGTTTCAATGGTAACGCCTGCCATTACAGAAACCGCCATTTGATTAGTATTTAATAAGGGTTTTATTTCTTCAAATAAGCTATCGGAATGATAAGGCTTTACAGCGATAAAAATAATATCTGCCTTTGGTACGCAATCTTTGAATTCCTCAAAAGCATCAAAATGTGGTATTTGACGTAGTTCTCTGAGCTTTTCTTCTGATTTGTCCAAAATCATGATATTTTCATTATTTAGACGTTTGGATTTTGACATCCCTTCTGCATATGTAAGCCCCATGTTACCGGCACCTATTACTAGTACTTTCATGTATGTTATATTGGTTATTTTGGTTTTAGATTAATGTAATTTAAGAAAAGTTAAACAAACAACATGTTTTCTTTGTTTATTTTTTTGTCTTCAAAATACATCTCCTTGCTTTTTCTTAAGGTTCCTATGGGCAGTCCAAATACATACCGCTTTACATGTGTAATCCTGGTTATGATTTCGAACATTTTTTTGGAACTTCGCTTTCTGTATGTTATTTTTCTTTTAATTTGAATAACTTTCATTGTGTTTTTTTGTTGTGTAGCATTGTTTTTATAGTCGTTTAGCGCTCAAACACCATTTCTATGTTTTTGGGTTTAAAGCCACGGTTTTCAAACAGTTTTACTACGGGATTATTTTCATTGATATGTAAGGCTATATCGCCTTTGCAATATTTTATAGTGTAATTAATCAGTTCTTTTGCAATACCTTCTCCTCTGTACTCTTGTTTTACAGCAACATTTACCAATATATTTTCGGGCACATACTCTTTCATCCCGGTTTTATTTATTACCAATGCCCCCACAACCTCATTTTTGTGCTCCATAACAAACACATAACCACCAAGGCCGGGTATTTCTTTTGCTGCATACAATAGGGATTTTTTTATGGCACTTTTACCATCCCCAAATGCTCCTGAGTTTTCGTGTAAAAAATTGGCGATGCGATTTATATCATTGATTGACAACCTGGTAAAGGCATCAAAGGTTTTTATAGTCATTGACTTTAATTGTTTAATTACCACAACATGTGCTGTTGATACAGTAAATTGTGCTAAAATTGCTAAAAGTGGGATAAATCAAATATTTACTGGGTAAATATTTAAAGAATAACGGATAGATTTAGAGAGAAAAACTCTTGGAACTATAGGGCCGGAGGGATAAACTTATTGGATTGATTTCTAAAAACTAGAAAATTAAAGTTGAATATTCTGTGATTTTTTGTTTCATGAATCCTTTTTATCATAGTGCAAAACTACAAAAATCAAGCCATTATAGCAAAAGTATTGTGTTAAGTTACTTATAAAAAGTAAAACCAATTGCTTTTTAAACAAAAAAGCCTCCAAATTTGGAGGCTCATTTTTTATATTTCAGCAAGCTATTTTTTAAGCTGATGTGCTATTTAATTTTGAACTTAATTCCATAGAAATAGAAGAACGGTCAAACTTCAATTTTCC
>CAXBNH010000127.1:0-7951 GCA_963976905.1 uncultured Algibacter sp. | reverse complement strand
AATGCGTTATGGGAGAATCTGCATTCACGCGCACAGCATTCACTAAAACTTCGTCTAAAGTTTCAATGTTTGTAGAATCCTGTTGCTTTTGATTTTGTTGTGCATTGGCACAGACTGATAACACTGATAGTGTTAAAAAAAGAAAAATGTTTTTCATGTCGATTACATAAAATTATAATCGAATAAAAAGAGGTAATTATTCTTTATTGTTAATAAATTAGTTTTTTGAGCGTTCAGCTTATTTAATATCAAAAATATTGATTTTAATTTTGAATCATTACAAGAGCATTTAAAACATCTTCAGATTCAGAAGTAAAGAGCAACATTGATGAACTTATCGCACTCGCTAAAAATGTCTGCCATACATTTTCTTAACGCTCGCTTCCTAAACAGCATTACCTGTTCTAGGTTCAATGGGTATGATCTCAGCCAAATTGAATCACGATATTCGGTTTTTGAATTACGATATATAAAAATCATAATTCTTTTAATCTGCAATCGTCAATCAAAAAAGCACCCCTTTTTTGAGAACGCTGCAAAAGTAAGAACGAATTATGGATTATGGATTATGATTTTAGAATTATTTTTTAATCGATATCCGGTCGTTTTCTATTGGCCTTTTTATCAGAGTGTTTACGTTTGCTTTTTAAGCGTTTTCTAATAACCGATTTTGGGATTCTAGTTAAAATCCGCTTTTTAGGAACCACCAAAGATGCTCTTATCAAGTTTAAAAAACGTTTTATTATGAGCTCTTTATTTTTGTGCTGGCTTCTACTTTCATCGCATTGCAGAATGAGCATGTTTTCTTTGGTCAATCGATTTTGAAGTTTGTTTTGAAGCCGTTCTTTTTGCTCTTCATTAAACACAAGCGATTCGGTTAAATGAAACGTTAGCTCAATTTTTGAAGATACCTTATTGACATGTTGCCCTCCGCTGCCAGAACTTCTAACGGCTTTAAATAATAATTCTTGCAATAACGCGTCTTCATTAATCATGCGTTGACTTGGTGTGCGGGTTTTAATAAATCATTAACTGTTTTTACAGGATTGAACGTTTCTAGCGGGACTTCCACAAAAATGGAATTCCAATGTGCCATGCTGCCGTTCCATAGCCCTGGAAGTTCCAACGCTTTTATATCCATACCATTTTGGGTCTTCATAGCTATAAAAGCAGCTTCCAGATCTACAAATTCTTTAAGGTTGAATTTTTCGCCTTTATAATTTTTAACGCCACAAACCAAATCTGTGGGATTGAAATGCGTGGCTTTGTAAACTAGTTCCTGCTGGCTTTTTCTGCTAAAATCAATCTGGGCAAACTCTACTATTTGTAAAGATATGTTGCCCTGTTTATCTTTTACCCAAAAAGGACCGCCGCCTGGTTCTCCTTCATTTTTAACCATGCCACAAACCCGAATTGGCCTGTTTAATTTTTCTTTTAAAAAACTTACTTTTTCTTGATGTGTATCATATTCAAAATCTGGATTTATAGGCACATTCAATCTATATCGCAAAAACAAAGCCATGACTTTAAAATCGGTTTCTGATACATCAGCCATTTCCAGTTTGTGTAAATAGGAAAAGACCTTTTCTTGAACGTCCAGTAAAATACCTGCCAATAATTTCTTGTAATTGGAAACGGCCATATTCTTTTCTGAAACCACAATGTTATCAATGTTTTTTATAAAAATCAAATCGCCTTCCAAATCATTCAAATTTTCCAATAAAGCACCGTGTCCCGCCGGACGGAACAAAATAGAACGGTATTCGTTTCTAAAAACAGTATCGTCTTTGGTCAGCGCCACAGTTTTAGTCGCTTCTTTTTGATAGGAAAAAGACACTTTGAAAGTTGTGTTGGTTTTCTGTTCTAAATCTTGCCTTATTCGTTTTAGTTCTTCTGTAAAATAATTGTAATGGGCTTCAGAAACCGTAAAATGAAGCTGGGCAATTCCGTTTGAATGTGCGTACAGAGTAGATTCAAATAAGTGTTCTTGAAACGCAGTAATAATCGTGTTTTCATACTTATGAAAAGGCAATAACCCTTTTGGAAGAAAACTATAGTTTAGCCCATTTTCATCCAACATGGCTTTTACAAATTGCAAGTGTTTTTCGCCATCGGGCAACGTTTCTAAATCGGGATGTATTTGTTTGGCTTTTGATAGTACCTGATTATAAAAGGGAAAATTTTTTAAATTAGAAACAAAGGTTTCAATAAGCTCATCATTCTGTCTTGCTGCATACTCTTGAATGTTTTCTTTTGAAGGTTTGAATGTTTTTACAAACAGAAACAGAAACTTAAACATTCTGGTTGCTGCGCCAGATGCTGGTACAAATTTTATAATATTTAGCGTTTCCTGTTTTTCTTCATACCGCTGAGTGAATTTTTGAATGTCATTTTCATCATATCGCTCAATACCCTTTCCAATGGTTGCCGCAGCCACCAAATTAGAATAAGACATGCCGTTTTTTAAGCGAAAAATCTGCGCATTTACTTGATCTACAGTAATGCCTTTGCTATGTATTTGCTGAATATCTTTATCTGAAAACATTATTTTTTTTTAATAGTGTATCAATGTGCTTAACCGCCATTTCAAAACGTTGCTTTTTATTTCCTTTTAACAAAACATACGGTCTTTTCTGTTTTATTAATTCTGCTTCAAAAACTTCAAACATGGTTTCTCTTTCATTTGGTTTATCTCGTAAATCATCAGGTTCCCAAGGTGTGTCAATATAAGTTAAAAAATATAAATCATACGTGTTTTCTAAAGCGTATTTTTTAAGGATTGGGTCGCAAGTCCCTAAGTAATAGGCTTCGGAATATATTTTGGTTTCCAACAAATCGGTGTCACAAATTAAAACGTCATTTGCTTTTTTAGCCAAGGCATTTTCAAGTTTTATTTGGCCTTCCGCAATGGGCAATATATCTTTTGGCTCACAAATTTTTCGTTCATTGTTCCATTTGTTTTGAAGGTATTCACGTGCGAATTCTGGCACGAAAACCGAATCATAATGCTTTGCCAACTGCATTGAAAGAGTTGTTTTTCCCGTAGATTCTGGTCCAAACAAAACCACTTTTATGCAGTTTAAAGGCACTTGCTTATATTTTTCGTCCATGCTATAAATGCTTGTATAAGGAATACTTCTAGTTTTTTTACAAATCTAGCATTCTAAATTAAAGCATGGTAGAGCAGGATGGTATATTTATTCATTAAAAATATCTTTATTACTTAATCAAAGAAAATAATTGTGCATAAAAATCACTCTTTCGCAACCAAGGTATTAATAAATATCTTGATAGTATTACCTTTAATCTCTTTGGCCCAAAAGCAAATGGAAAATTTAGACCGTGGTGCTTTAGCTGTTCGTACAAATGAAAAGGAAGTACTGGTTAGTTGGCGAATTCTAGCTTCAGAATTTGAAAACGGCTCTTATAACATTTATAGAGGCTCTAAAAAGCTGAACAGCAAACCCATTACTGGGGCAAGTAATTATATAGACCTTACAACCTCAAACGAATTATATTCAGTTTCTGTAATTATAAATGGTAAGGAGCAAGAACCCTCAAAACCAATTGAAGTTTGGAATAATATTTATAAAAAAATACCGATTTCTGCTCCCAAAGGAGGCACAACTCCTGATGGAAAAGAATATAAATATACTGCAAATGACGCATCAGTTGGTGATTTAGATGGTGACGGACAATATGAAATTGTTTTAAAATGGACACCTACAAACTCTCATGATAATTCCCATAAAGGATATACAGGCAACACTATTCTTCAAGGATTAGAAATGGACGGAACAGTTTTATGGACTATTGATTTGGGTAAAAATATTCGTTCAGGAGCTCACTATACACAATTTATGGTATATGATTTGGATGGCGATGGAAAAGCTGAAATTGCTTGTAAAACAGCCGATGGAACTACAGATGAAGCAGGAACTATTTTAGGCGATGCCAATGCCGATTTTCGTAGTGAAAACGGTTATGTTTTAGAAGGCTCAGAATATTTAAGCCTTTTTTCAGGTAAAACAGGAGCCTTTCTTGCTACACAAAATTATATTCCCGCTAGAGGCAATATATCTGATTGGGGAGACAATTATGGAAACAGAGTAGATCGTTTTTTAGCGTGTGTAGCCTATCTTGATGGAAAACGACCTAGTTTAGTATTTGCTAGAGGTTACTACACGCGCACAGTTTTAGCTGCTTATAATTACAGAGAAGGAAAACTTGAAACTTATTGGGTATTTGATTCAGATGAAAAAGGAAATGAAGCTTATTCCGGTCAAGGAAACCATAGTATTACTGTAGGTGATGTAGATGGAGATGGTAAAGATGAAATTCAGTACGGCTCATGTGCTATTGATGATGATGGCATGGGGCTATACTCGACTGGTTTTGGACATGGAGACGCCAGTCATTTAGGCGATTTTGACCCAACACGCAAGGGCTTAGAATATTTTATGGTTCATGAAGAAGCTAACAACTCAGATGTACCACAAATAGATTATAGAGATCCTAAGACTGGAGAAGTGTTTTGGAAAGTAGATGGAAAAGGTGATATAGGAAGAGGTGTCATTGCAGACATTGACCCTAATCATCTTGGAGGGGAAATGTGGGCATCAAACGGATCTGGAATCCATAATATTAAAGGCGATGTTATTTCCACCATATACCCTACTGCTGGAGAAAGAGGTTCGAGTTTTAACATGTTTGCTTGGTGGGATGGTGATTTATTACGTGAAATAGTAGACAAAACAAGCATTACAAAATGGAATGCCGGTAAAAAGGAAACCGATATGTTATTGAAAGCCTCTGAATATGATGGTATGTCTTTAAGAAGTAATAACAGATCAAAATCAAACCCATGTTTAATTGCTGATATCCTTGGCGATTGGCGAGAAGAAATTATTTGGAGAAATGATGAAAACACAGAGTTGGTGATATTCTCAACACCACACCATACAACAGAAAGAATTTTCACATTAATGCATGACCCGTTATACCGTACTAGTATTGTTTGGCAAAATGTAGCTTATAATCAACCAGCACATACAGGATTTTATTTGGGCCATGGCATGGCTAAACCTGCTGTTCCTAAAATTAAATTGACTAAATAATAATTTAACATTCAGTCAATTTTCATTTTTTAGAATCCTTAATACGCTTTAGAGATTGAGGTAACAAAAACCTGACTAACTTGCTATTTCTGTAATTATTAAGAGCGTTGAAATCTAAGTATTTTAATGTAAACTTAATTCTTAAATATGTAAGTTAGTCTATAGATCATAAATGGTACGTTTTCTTTTTAAAAAACAAGATAAAATAAGGCAAATAGCACAAATTGTAGTTAAATGGCACCCAAATTTATTGGCACATTGTTTATCTTTTTAACTTATCAAAAAATGATTCATCTTCCTCAAAAGCTGTTCCTATTACGACCAAATCTGCCCCCGCATTATAGGCATTTTCCAATTGTTTTTTAGTCCTGATACCGCCCCCAACAATCAAAGGTATTTGCAATTCTTTTTTAATGCGTTGAATAATGTCATCTGTTATGGGCTCACTAGCACCACTACCCGCTTCAAGATATATCAGTTTCATCCCTAATAATTCGCCAGCTTTGGCAGTATCTTCAATGGTTTGAATATTGGTTCTAGGTATGGGATTGGTATTGGTCACATTTTCAACGGCTGTTTTTTTGCCATTTTCTAATAAAATATAGCCAGTAGGAATCACTTCTAAATCTGTATTTTTCAATTTAGAAACCGCCTTAATGTGTTTTCCTATTAAATACTCGGGGTTTCTCCCTGAAATTAATGACAAAAATAAAATAGCATCGGCTTTATCTGTAATTTGAACCACATCTCCAGGAAATAAGACAATAGGAAGAGTTGTATGCTTGCTAATTTCAGCAACCAAGCTATCCGTTTCATTTTCGGCAACCGTACTGCCTCCTACAAAAATATGGGTGGCTATAGATGTGTTTATTTTTTTTATAAAACGACTTGTGTTTTCAATCGGAAATTTATCAGGATCCATCAAAACTGCCAATAGTTTTTTGCCATTAGAAATCGCATCGTAAATATTTTTATAAACAGCCTTCATTTAAGCAATGGCATAAGCACAAGTAAATCCTTCAAATTCTAAAAAATGAACATTATACCTGTATTTTTTCTCATCATAATCAATCCAAGAAATGGTTTCATCATCATTTTCAGAAAACGGAATGACCAAACAATGTTGCTTGAAACTCAATCCGGGCGTTGCAAATAATTTGTATAATGATTCTTTTACGCACCAAATAGCCGTGAGTTTCTTTATATAATCAACATCATTTTTATTTAGATATTCAAACTCATAATCAATAAATTTATGGGCAATGATGCTGATTTTATCACGTTGTTTTTCAATATCGATCCCCACAACACCATCACTCACAACAACTGCTGAAAAGTTAAAAGAATGTGTAATGGATATGTGTTTGCCATCTTTTAAATGTGGTTTGCCGTTTTCATCATAAAACAGGTCGGCATCCTCATAACCAAAGGCTGCCAATACATGGCGTACACTTAAAAATCCCCGTTGGTGCAGCTCGCTTTTCATGCCTAAAACACGCTCCAAACTGTTTGGTTTCAAATTTAATGGCTTCATTAAATCTTCAAACGACTCTGTAATCTTCCAGATTTTAACAACAGTTTGAGAATTAGGTGTGATGGTTTTATAAAGTGGCATTTAATATTCTGAAAGTTATTGATTATCTTTGCACCGCCCAAGGCTGATTAAACATTTTTGATAAGCGAATTTAAGTATTTTAAGCGCTAATCACAATGAAGTTTGGGTATTAAAACAAAAGAAAATTACTATGAGTACAAAAACAATTCCTTACGTAGCTAGCAAAGTAAAAGACATAACACTTGGTGATTGGGGACGCAAAGAAATAGAATTAGCCGAAGCTGAAATGCCAGGTTTAATGAGTCTTCGTGAAGAATACGGAAATTCACAACCTTTAAAAGGCGCACGTATTGCAGGATGTTTGCACATGACCATACAAACGGCTGTGTTAATTGAAACTTTACAGGCATTAGGAGCTGAAGTAACTTGGAGTTCATGTAACATCTTTTCTACACAAGACCAAGCTGCTGCTGCCATAGCTGCTGCTGGAACTGCCGTGTATGCGTGGAAAGATATGACCGAAGAAGAATTTGATTGGTGTATTGAACAAACCTTATTTTTTGGCGAAGACAGAAAACCATTAAATATGATTCTTGATGATGGTGGCGATTTAACCAATATGGTTTTAGACCGTTACCCTGAATTGGTTTCAGGTATTAAAGGTTTGAGCGAAGAAACCACAACGGGTGTCCACAGACTTTATGAGCGTGTTAAAAAAGGCACCTTGCCTATGCCAGCCATTAACGTTAATGATTCGGTAACCAAATCTAAATTTGATAATAAATACGGCTGTAAAGAAAGTGCCGTAGATGCCGTACGTCGTGCCACAGATATCATGCTTGCTGGTAAGCGTGTGGTTGTTTGTGGTTATGGCGATGTTGGCAAAGGAACAGCAGCCTCTTTTAAAGGTGCTGGAAGCATTGTTACCGTTACCGAAATTGACCCCATTTGTGCATTGCAAGCTGCTATGGATGGTTTTGAAGTTAAAAAACTGGAAACGATTGCTCCAATTGCAGACATCATTATTACCACTACTGGAAATAAAGACATTGTTCAAAGTAAACATTTCGAAGCTTTAAAAGACAAAGCTATTGTTTGTAACATTGGACATTTTGACAATGAAATTGATATGGCTTGGTTAAACAAAAATCACGGACACACCAAAAACACCATCAAACCTCAAGTTGATAAATACACCATAAACGGAAAAGACATTATCATTCTTGCAGAAGGTCGTTTGGTAAACTTAGGTTGTGCAACAGGCCACCCAAGTTTTGTA
>CAXBNH010000126.1:0-8084 GCA_963976905.1 uncultured Algibacter sp. | reverse complement strand
ATACCCAAAAATTTTTTATTGGGTTCTGGCAGTAAAACAGCTTCAAGTTCTGTTTTTAGTGCATCTTCATTTTTTATAATGGAATCTGAAGTGATTTCAAGGGATGCTCCTGTATATAAACGTTCGTCTTCTGGAATGTATTTGGAAATACTGCACGAATAAAACCCCCCAACGATGAGGAGTAGAATAAGTATGTATTTAAGATTTGATTTCAAATGATATTTTTTTAATGCTTTTTTTGTTCAAGGCTTTTGTCTGTGGCTTCATTTTTAGCCTTTTTTGCTTTTTTCGCGGCTTTCATTTCTGCTTCTTTCTGTTTTTCGGCTTCGGTTTTTGAGGTCAGCAAAGCTTCCCAAAGGTCTCTAAATTTATTGAATTCTTGAGTAAAAATTACGGCAATGCCGCTGACAATGGTTTGACCATCAATCACATTTTCAAACTCATTTCTTTTGAAACCTTTTAGGCGATAACGGCCATTTTCAGAAAGCAGATATTCTATGCTTACATTACCAATAAGCGGTGTTTCTTCGCCTGTACTACTACTGCCTTGAATATCTACCTCACTACCAACACGTACAATCAAACGGTCATTGAACAATTTTTTCTGGGCAGCAATATCCAATTGGGTGCGCTCTTGTGGTGAGGTGCCTTGATAATCGGTGTAACTGTCCAATCCAAAATCGAGTTCAAAACCAGTTTTCCCCAATAATTTATCTGAAAATGTATTGAGCTGATCCGACACGGCATCGTTCAAATTATCACGTGCAATAGACGCCATACCTCCGGTACTACCATCACTTCCAGGGTCTGGATAGAAACGATTCAGCACCAATAATGAGAATACTTGTTTGTTCAGCTCATCTTTCTGTTGGTTGAGTTGCTGCACTCTGCCATAAACTTGTCCGCCAATAGCGCCTTGTTCGTTTTCTGGCATATCCAGATTGAAATTGATTTTAGGTTCCATTAATTGCCCATCAATATTCAAATACACATAAAAAGGCAATACTTGACGGAATTTGCCCTTGGTAGCCACATCATCGCCAGAAAATATAGGCGCCATTAAAGAAGATGCCGAAGCTTCCACTTTGTAAAGTGCCCTAATATCCATTTTGGCATCAAAGGGATCGCCCGACCAAGTGACCCGACTGCCAGAAACCAAGTTAAATTTCCTGTTTACCAGATTGTAAAGGTTCAGCTCATAATGCCCATTTGCAACTTCATAAACACCAGCAAGCGTCATGTTTCCGTTGGGATTCATTTTGAAATCGAAATCGCCTTCGCCCGAAACCTTAAAATTATCGCCTGTTTCTTCATCAATAATCAATGTAACAGCAGCATCTTTCCCTATTTTTAAAGATGTGGTAATATCAAACCCTTTGATGGTGGCTGTTTTTTCTTCGGTTTTGGTTAAAATGGCATCGGGGTTTTCTCGGTTTACAAAAAGTACCACACCATCGCGCTCTTCAATATTTACTGCTGCGGAAGGGAGTACATATGTGATATCAGTATCTGAACCCACCGCAAGGTTCATATCAATTTTTGGTATTTGTAAATCGCCCGTAATGGTGGCATCGGCATCAAAACGTGCTTTGCCGTATAAAAAATCATTGTCTTCTTTTGTGGCATTGATAAATTGAAAATCATCGGCTTTGACTTTTAAATCAAACGTCGGGTTGATAAAAGATTCTGTGCCAATCTTTCCAGAAACAGCAAACGTATTTTTGTTTTCATCGCTGATGGTAAATTGATTCATGGTTACGCCTTCGTTATTGATTTTAAGGCTTTCATTGGCCAATGTAAACCCAGCGTTGAACATGGCGAGTTTAAAATCAGCATTTTTAAAATTGAGTGTTCCTTCATATTTTGGTTCGTTGGTGGTACCAGTCAATTTGAAATTACCTGAAAAACTACCAGCCGTTTCTGTGATGTTGCCTTGGGAAAATCCTGTTAAGGCTGTCATGTTAAATTGGTTGATGTCCAGATTCAAATCCAGATTGGCACCTGTTTGGTTTGCTATGTAATCGCCTTTTAAATCTAAATCAATGTCGCCGCCTTTTAGTTTGGCATTAAAATCATAAGTGTTGCCGCCTAGGGATTTGGCATCCATGTTCAAAGTGCCTAAATCTACTTCCATGACTTGTAGTTGTGTCACTGCCAAATCAGCAAGAATGCCCGTGTCTTGAAAAGGTTCTTCAAATATAAAATTACCATCCAAGTTTCCCGTTGCCAAAGTTGATTTCGGATTCAAATAATCTAAAACTTCGCTTATTTTAAAATTTTTATAGATAATGGCCACATGGTTTTTTGAAACGTCGGGCAATTTATCTGAAATTTCTATAGATTGGTTGTTTTTATTTATTTTGAAATTGTTGAATTCTAATTTTTTTTCTGTAAAAAGCATTTCATTGTTTGCGGGAATAGACCAATTGTCATTGTTCAATAGCAATTTTTCTGGAACTACGTGTAAATTTAGTTTATCCCGATTCCCCGATATGATAGCATCTACATACATCATTTGGGCAGTATCCTTATAAGCAGAAAAATTTAAGGCTAATTCATTGTTGGATTGATTGCCTTTGATAATCGTTTTTGGAATGTTGAGCGGCCCTGCGAGTAAGTTTTTAAACCCAAGGTCAAAAGAGAATTTTTCTTTATTGGTATCCATGGAAAAAGCCAAACTGTCCAGCTCCATACCGCTATAATTAATATGTGGTGCTATGATGTCAGCCTTTAATTGGCGAGCTTTTTCATCAAAATTAACAGCAATGGCGATGGTGTCCAAATCTTTTACATTTACGAGAAATACATCATTTAAAATAGGAGCTTGACTGATGTTGCCACGTAATTTTAAATTAACAGGATGGGTTATGCTGTCCTGTATTTTTTCATCCCGATAAAAATAACTGTATACGTGACGTTGTAAAGCGGTGGCAAACGTTTGTGGATTGGAATTGGATTGCAGATCCAGATTAATTAATTTGTTACTAAAAACAACCGATGTGGTATCTTTCCTTATATGGGCAACGGTATTGATATCGCCCATCAAATAGGTTTTATTGTCATAAACCACGACGCCTTCATCTACAAGTGCGGCCACATCAAAACTGTTTGAAGCACCTTCAAAATCGGCATATATTTTCATGCCTGTTTTTACAGAGCGTTGCATGAGGCCCAGAGCTTGCAAATCGGCACCAGTAATGTCCCATTTTATACTGGCTTTAGTGGCAACGGAATCCAATACCACAAAGGCATAAAAGTCTGTGTTGAGGTTTTCGTCTTTGTAATTAGACGTTATTTTTCCACGTCCATTTTCAATATCGCCTAAAAGTTTTAAACCTTTAATGTTATAATTGTTGAACTCTAAACTGGACATATTTACTTCAAGATTCGCATCAAGCGTATTAAGGTTTTTTCCTTTACCTTGTGCTTTTATGGTTACATTTAACGCCCCTATTTGAGGATTTTGAAGCAACTCACTCAATTTATAGTCTTCTATGGAAAGGTTGGTGTCAAATTCCAGCGTGTTATCATTTTTAAAATGCCCTTTTATTTTTGCAAGTCCTTGCGAAGTGGTCAAATTAGCGTCGGCATACATATCGTTTAACTTTCCTTTTAAGTTTCCTGTTAGTTTTACATCATTGGGAAGCTTAACTCCAGTTTTTTTTTCATTTACAAATTTTGCAATATCAGAACGTTTTGTAACGGCAGAAAAATTTGGAATATCAAGTTGAAGACTATCTGTATTCGTAACGTTTTTGATTGTGCCATGGGCTGAAATCGAAGTGGTGTTTCCCCAATTTGTTTTCATGCTTGATAGTGTGATTTCAGAAAGCTGGCCATTGGCTTTTACATGGCCCGTAAGCAATTTTGAACTTAAAGAATCCAGTATGGCGTTCTTTTTTAATTCAGGTTGAAGCAGAAATACATCATTGAAAGCCACTTCAAAATTTGAAATATCCAAATCTATTTTGGAGGTTTCTGGGGTTTTTATGAATGTGGATAATGAGGGATACTCCAATTGTAAGTTGGCCTCTATTTTATTGTTGTTAAGAGCCGTTTTTAAATTTGCTATTTTTAAAATGTTGTCGGTTGCTTGTAAAGACAGCTGCAATGCTTTTAAATCCAATCCTGAAATTTCTTTAACCGTAAAATCATCAATGTGCATTTCAGCATTTTTATCCTTTAGAAGGATATTTTCTGCAAGCAAATTAAAATCGCTCCAAACCATGGCCTTGGGGTTGAAACGGCCCGTTTTTGCTTTTTCATTATCCACAAAATAGCTGAAATTGGTATTCTGAAAGTCAATAGAACTAATGGCAACATTCAATTTTGGCCATTCAAAAGCATTGGTGGTTTGTTCTGTGTTTTCTGCTATTGTATTCGGTTTGGTTTCGGTATGCAGTACGAAAGATGAACTTTTAAGATTTAATTCATCTAACTCAAACGTGTTGGTAGCCAAATTGATGTTTGGTATCTCGGCATAAAAATCTTTGATGTTTACTTCCGCAGCCAACCCATCGCCATGTGATTGATAATCGGCATACACATGGGTAAGTGTTAATTCATCAACAGTTAAAATGGGTAATTTTGTCGCTGTGGTATCTGAGATTTTTGGGACTGGTTTTTGGATGAATTTGATATTGGCATCTGTTAATTCCAGTTCCGATGCTTGAAAAACCATCTGTTCCAAATCGGTTTTATCCATGTCGGCATACAACATTCCAATTTTAAATCGGCTGTCAATACCTGCCACGGCATCATCAAAAACAATGTCAAAATTTTTAAAGTTGAGATTTCCTAAAACAAGATTTAAGGGTTTTGATATGGTATCGGTTTCCACGGTGGTAGTGTCTTTCGATGCAAAAGCATCTATCAAAAACTGAAAATTATAACCTGAAATGGAATCTTTTCTAATAATATTGGCACGCAAACCTTCCCAATCAAGCCCATCAACACCAATGCCTTTGCCTGTAATCATGGCAAAAAGCGGCACATTGGCTTCTAATGATTTTGAATAAATTAAAGTATCACCTTTGGTATCTTCCAGATAGAGCCCATCAAGTTTTATGTCGCCATCAAACGTGATAAAAAGTTTTTCAAGGGCAATTTTTGTGTGGGTTTTATTGAAAACAAATGAAATCGCTTTATCAACAATGATGTTTTGCCCCCAAGGGCTTCTGATAAAAAGCACTATCAAAAAGAGCAGTACAAGGATTCCTAAAATAATCCATCCAATTATTTTAAGGGCTTTGTTTGTTTTCTTTTTTGGAGCATTTTCTTTATCAGTGCTGTTAATCACGGCGCTAGGTCTAGGTTTTACAAATTTATGATATTATACTATGATTTTATTAGTGAGATTGATTTTATTACTAACTCATTCAATAACGTATGTGTAGAACCATAAGTGTGTTCTTTTTGTTAAAAATTGAAAAGCACTGTTGATTTGGATAATAAAAGGTAGAATTATTTTTCGAAGGTTTTAAGTTCAAATTGGGTGCCATCAAAAATACCGTAAGTAAAATATTGGATCCAATCGCCCAGATTGATGTATTTGGAATTTTGGTTGAGGTCTATATTCAAGGGCAAATGGCGGTGACCAAACACAAAAAAATCACGGTGTTTATCTTCTAGTTTTCGTTTGCAATAAAGCACGAGCCATTCGTTGTCTTCGCCTAAAAATTTAGCATCGTCATCGCCAGAAATGAGTTTGTTTTTAACCGATAAATGTTGTGCCATCCGCACGCCCAAATCGGGGTGTAACCACCTAAAAAGCCATTTGCAAAACGGATTTGTAAACACTTTTTTCATGCGCTTGTAACCTTTGTCGCCAGGTCCCAAACCATCACCGTGACCTATAAGAAACGTTTTATTGTTAAAAATGAACTCTTTGGGTTGGTGGAAAACGGGAATGTTGAGTTCTTCTTCAAAATACCCGTTCATCCAAAGGTCGTGGTTGCCTACAAAGTAGTAAATAGGAATGCCAGCATCCGATATTTCTGCGAGTTTACCGAGCGTTCTGGTAAAACCTTTTGGGACTACGGATTTGAATTCCATCCAAAAATCAAACATATCTCCCAACAGAAAAATGGCGGCGGCATCTGCTTTTACCTCGTCCAGCCACGCTACAAATTTCTTTTCACGAGGCAGCGATGCTTCCCGTGTTGGCGCGCCAAGATGATTATCGGATGCGAAATATATTTTTTTTCCTTCGGGAATTTGCATGGTGTAAATATACTAATTCCTGCGAATGCAGGAATCTCATTATTGAAGTGAGTTAAACTTTTTATCGCGCAGAGCTGCAAAGTCGCAAAGGATGTAAACCAAAAATGCTATTATAACCTTTTGCGCTTTCTATCACACGATATCTCTGCGCCTCTGCGTCTTAGCGTGACCTACTTGTTTTTAAAACTTTAGACGACTGCCAATTACGTTACGCACTAAATATTATCATAAGCAAACCATTCTGCAAAAGAGCTGTCGGTTTCTTGAAGTTTTAGGGAGTGTAAATCGATGTGCGATGGGAGTCTTTTTTTTATTTTTTTAGCAAAGTCAATTACCATCATTTCGCTGGTTGGTTGATAATCAACCAATAGCACGTTGTGGTCTCTGTCCTGTAATTCTTTAGCAAGCTCCACATGTGGGGTGTTTTTGTTGAAAACGGTGGCGTGGTCAAAAACGTTTACTATTTCTTCTTTAACAATTTTTTTCAAATCGCCAAAGTCAATGACCATGCCGTATTTTACATTGTTTTTGTCTGAAATGGGCGTCCCAATAACGGTTACAGATAGTTTGTAACTGTGTCCGTGAACGTTTTTGCACTTGCCATCGTAGCCATAAAGGGCGTGGCCGGTTTCAAAAGAAAATTGTTTGGTAATGCGAATGTGGTTCATTTGAATGAAAATTTAAAACACAAAGATATTCATTTTGTAAATGTGACAGGTTTTTAGATTACATTTGCGCGCTTTTATCTGTAGAGCACTTGAATCTTAATGCGTTATAAGCTTATGAAATCTCTTTTTGAGGCGATAGATTTTATTGAAAACCCTGTTTATGAGCAGATAATTTCTGATATCGGCAAGCAGCAATATAGTATTATTGACCAATTTTTTACTTCGGAAGACGTCTATGTTTTAAGGCAATCCCTTTTGCAAAAGCATGAAGAAGATGCCTTTAAAAAAGCGGCCATTGGAAACCGGGTAAATGAAACGATTGTAAAATCCATTCGTGGCGATGTTATTTTATGGATAGACGAAGCTAAGGCCGATGCCAACGAAATGTTGTTTTTCAATAAAATAAACGACTTGGTAGGGTATTTAAACCGTACTTGTTTTTTGGGGATTTTGAACAAAGAGTTCCATTATGCGTTTTATCCCGAAGGCACGTTTTATAAACGCCATATCGATACGTTCCAAAATGATGACCGACGTAAATTATCCTTTGTTTGCTATTTGAATGAAGATGGCTGGTTGCCAGAAAACGGCGGCGAATTGGTACTCTATTTAGATGAAAATGGAAATGAAATTGAAAGGATAATCTATCCATTGCCTGGGCGCGTGGTTGTTTTTGAAAGCCAAATTATTGAGCACGAAGTCAGACCAGTAAATACCGAGCGTTTGAGTATTACGGGCTGGTTGAAAACCCGTTAGTTAGCGTCGTCTGCGTCTATTATAAAAGTAAATAACAATTAGCACGATGGCCAAGATAAGAAACAATCTATTTCCCATAATATTTTGATTTTAAGAGAATCCAAAGTTACATATTTTGAACTAGTGGTATAAACTTTTTTCTAAAAATAACAATTAAAGGCACGCCTCTGGTAAACATCCAGAAAGTTAATGCTATAAAGATGGCATGTAGTTTATAGTCAAAATAATCTAAAATAAAAAGGACAGGTATAAAGACTAAAAAAGTGGCCACTAATAACAGATTGCGCAGTATTTTCATATAGCCCAAACCTTTAAAAACCCCATCAAAAATAAAAGCCAATGCACAAAGTGGCTGCATGACTAAGACAATCCAAAACACATCATAAAAAGCATCTAACACAGCTTGTTCTTTTGTAAATAGTGCGCCAAGGGGTTCGT